>CADCRJ010000300.1 GCA_902803735.1 uncultured Spirochaetaceae bacterium | reverse complement strand
ACCCTTAAAGCGATTCTGAGAGAGAATCTGGGCTACTTGCTCTGGAGGAGCCTCATTTACAAGTACGATTTGTTCGGGTGTAAGGTCAGAATTTGAATTCAATACGCATTCAAGAATGTCGTCAAAGCCATTCCTCCAACCGCATAAAAGAAAGTGCTTGTTTATGTTTACCAATTTTTTTAACCCCTTGTCTTTTTTCATTTTTAAATCAACGAATATCGATGCGATTTTAGCCGTGATTGTGCTGAACAAGAGAATTCCTGAAAGCAACATAATCAAGCTGTAAATTCTTCCTAGACGTGTTGTTATCGTAAAATCAAAGTAGCCTGCAACGAACGCAACGATAAAATGCCAGATTCCATCGTCTATATTTGACATGGAAATGCCTTTTTCTGCTTTGTAAGTGGCTTTTATGAGAATAATAAAAATAACAGGAAGTAGTATGTAACAATAGGTTAGGGGCGATTTTAGAGCAAGAACTATCCGCCTCAAATACTGCTTTAGTTTTTTTAAATTCTTCTTTTTCATAAAGGTATAATAACGAAAAATTTTACTTTTGTACACATTGAAGCGTTTTTCGAGATTTCCTTAATTTAATTCAGACTCAATGACTGATGTTTCTGATATTCCAAGAACCACCACAACGAATGCTGTAACGTTGGTAATGTTATTTACGGCTATTTTGCGGATATAAACATGGAATTTTGTTCCATTATGCAAAGATTCATTTATGATTATAGGTCTGTCTGTTTCTTTTGCTTTTTCCATGGCTTGAAGAAAAGTTTCGCCATTTCCAGAGAGCCTGCTATGGAACCTTTGCTTTTTCTCTTTATGGAACGGCTGAAAGTATTTCTTCAAGAATACTCGGTAAGATTTATTGCTGCGGATTATCTTAAGCTCTGTTTCATTAAGCTCAAGAATTGTCATTGGCAAAGTGTTGAAATAGTTATGGAACATTTCTTTGCTGTTGTTCGTTGAGATTACAGACAAATCATACAGGCTTATTCTTCCGAGAGAGGCGTAATACTCTGACTCGGCAGGATTCTCAAATCCTATCTGGGTTCCGTTCTCATATCTTTCAAAAATCTGCTCTGGCGGAATAGGTCGGCAATAATAAAATCCCTGTAATTTTGTGCAGCCTATCTCTTTGAGAAAAGCTACTTGTTCTTCTGTTTCGACTCCTTCGACGATAGTTTCGATTTCTAGCCCCTGTGCCAGTCTGATAAGCTCTGTCAGAATAATCTTGCTTTTCTCGTTCGTGTAGAACTGCTGCATGAATTTCATGTCAATTTTCATCAGATTGAAGTGTATGTCCTGAAGCACGTTCATTGAAGAATATCCTGAGCCAAAATCATCCATCCAGATTTTAAAGCCAAGGGCCATGAAGCGTTCTATTTGTGACTTCATATAATTGAAGTCACTTCCAATGATGCTCTCTGTAATTTCTATTGTAAGCTTGTCGTGGCTTATGCCGAATTTATCAACGCGTTTCTGAATCTCGCTTACTATGTCACATGTATCAAAGTCCGAGCGAGAGAGATTGACTGATATTGGAACTATATAAAGTCCTTTGTTAGCTTGCTTTTGCATTTTTTCAAGGATTTGTTCCGTTACATAGAGGTCAAGTTTGTAGATGAGGTTTGACTCTTCTAGTATAGGTATGAATTTGTCAGGCGTAAGAAAACCTTTCTGCGGGTCTATCCATCTGGAAAGGGCTTCCTCGTCGCAGACCATATCATTTGAGGCTCGAATTATAGGCTGATAATAGACTTTGATCCAGTGCTCTTCTATAGCTCGGTCAATGTTGTTGATTATGTAGAGTCTGTCTTGGTCGTATTGAAGCATATCTTCGTCAAAATAATTGAAGTGGGAAGCATAAGCGGATCTGTTTATGTCGCAAGCAATTTTTGCACGGTCACAGGCAAAACTTGCTCCTACGCCTCCCATATTGCCGTTATAGATTCCAACTCGTACAGGCAGAGATTTACCGTTGTTTAAGTTTTCCGTCTCACTGAACAAGTCCCATAATCGTTTTTCTATATCCTTGTCGTTTGTATAGGCACAGAAACGGTCCATTCCAAATCGGCAGCAGTTTTCGAGTGAAAAGAATTTTATAAGAAGCTGCGCAAATGCCTTTATAAGGTTGTTACCTTCTGTAAAACCGTACTTATTGTTGAAATATTTCATGCAAATAAAATCAAAAAATAGCATGACAGGATTTTCACCAAGTTTAATCATTTTTGAATAGCCAGCTTCTGCTAGTTCAAAAAAATACATCATGCTTGGAAGTCCTGTCAGATAATCATAATTTGTTTTATGAAAAAGATTGATTTCATTAACAAGGTTGCTGTAGAGTTTTTTTGGACTATCGATGCTGATTGATTCTTGGTCGTTGTATTTGCCCTCGTCAAAATACCATATAAGAGCAAGACGTGTGTTTTCTTTATAGATGTGCTCCCCACGTGCATGGATTATATGGTATTCCCCTGCAATTTTAGAGCGGTATAAGACATTGTAATTGGTGTCGTTTGTAGCAAATTGTATTGCAGCATCGGCTATGCGGGCAATATCATCTGGGTGCGCATCTCTGTACATATTATTGTCCATTACATAGTATGCTTCTGCAAGATTTTTAAAGCCGCATTGTGTGCAAAACCCTTGTGTAAGTGCGATTGTAACGACTCGCTTATTTATGAACTGGTAGATGGCAAATGACAAGTTGCTACTTTCTATAAAGGCGAGTTCCTTATCGTTATACTTATATTGATCCATATATTACCACACTTTTTGTTATTAATATTATTTTAAATCAATTATTAAGAAAGTCAACAGAAAAAATTCTTATGTACACAGTAGCTAACGACTACAATTAAAGAATGGGACATTTTTATTTGAAAATTACTAATACCGTGTTATAATTAAAAGTGATATTAAAACAATGAAAAACGTAGGAGTGTTAAAATGATAGATAAAAATACAATGGGGGGGGGTAACTCTT
>CADCRJ010000299.1 GCA_902803735.1 uncultured Spirochaetaceae bacterium | reverse complement strand
GGCGGCAGGCAAGCAGCCTGTGTAATAAGCGTCTTGTAGTTCTGTTTTATTTCTGTGTCCAAAACGGGAGCTGAATTTTTTCCGTTCTAGACAAAGCGCGTAGGAAAATCTTCCATAGTGATTTCTCGTTCTTCGATTTTCTCGGATTCTTCAACGAACGCTAAATCTTTTGGTCTTTGCTTATAAAGCAAATATTCGTTGAGTGCAAAAATACCTGCAATAAAAATTAAAGCTATAATTAAAAATATTTTTTTCAATTTTCGTTTCCTTCCTTTAATCGATAATTCGTGCTTCGGCCGCCTGAGGTCGGTTCTTTTTCGAGCACGCCCTTTTCTATCAAATCCGTGATGTCACGAAGAGCCGTGTCGCTGGAACATTTTGCAATTTTTGCCCACTTTGAAGAGTTAAGGACACCGAACCAGTTGCCGTCGGTGAGTTTTTCGAGCATGAGACTCTGCCTTGAATTAAGTTGAATACCGCTAAGGCTTTGTCGGAACGAGTATTTTTTGAGAACATTTTCTGTCTCCGTGTAGCTTGAATCGAGAGCTTTTTGCAGACAACCCAAAAACCAGACAAGCCATTCTGTAATATCAGGCGAGCCGTGCTGGGTGCGTTCAAGGACATCGTAGTAATTTTTTTTGTCGAGCGAAATCTGATTCGACATGCTGTAAAAACGAAGGTTCGTGCGGTCGCTTCTGCAAAGCATCATGTCAGAAATCGTGCGCGCGATTCGTCCGTTTCCGTCCTCGAATGGGTGAATCGTAATGAACCACAGATGAGAAATCGCCGCATTCACAAGCGAGTCGCCCGATTTTGACTTCTCGTTGAGCCAGTCCAAAAAATCTTGCATTTCTTCCGGGATTTTTTCGGCAGCCGGGGCTTCGTAATGAACTTTTTCCATCCCGATTGCGCCAGAAACAACCTGCATCGCTCCCGACCGATACTGCGCAACCTCGATTTTATTCATTCCGCTGTAGCCGGTTGGAAAAAGACATGCGTGCCATGCAAAAAGCCGTTCCTTGGTAAGCGGATTTTTGTAATTCTGCGTGGCATCGAGCATCATTTCGACCACAGCATCAACATTTCTGTCCGTGTTGACCGAGATTTGTTTTTGAAGCCCCAGGCGGCGTGCGATTGATGAGCGAACCTGTTCTTTATTGAGAAGGAATCCTTCAATTTCGCTGGATTTTATGACATCTGCGGAAATGCTTTCAAGAATTTTGTCTTCTTTTTGAGAAAGCCCCAATGCTTCCATTTTTGAAATAAGCCGCCCCTGCGCGATGTGGCAATTTTCCAGAAGCACAGAGATTTTTTGAGAGTCATAAGTAAAATGCGGCCAGTTTTCGTACTCGTAGATGTACATAACCACATTTTAGGAAATTATGCGGAGATTAGCAACTTATTCACCGCATTTTTTGCGGTGATTAGACAATTATTCACCGCAAAGTTTTTAAAAGAAGAAAAATTTCTTTTTCCGTTTTGCATTCAATTGATTGGTTATTTTTTCCTGCAAAGTCTTTAAGTACTCATCAGAATCACTAAGATTATCGTTATTCAAGCAAAATCCTATCAATTCCAAATTTTCACTAATTTCATTCAGCATGATTTTACATTTTCCTTCAAACCAATAGTTTCTTTGGGTATATTTTCCAAAAAGCAAGTATTCTTTTAAAGTTGGATTCCCCGCCCAATTTGACTTAAAAAGCAATTTCGGGAACTTTATTTCAGTATTGAGCGTAATTTTTGAAAACTCATCAATTTGCATAAAAGCTTTGCAATATTCAATATATGTGCGATGAATTTCAGAAAGCTGATTGTAATCGTAATAATCCGAAGCAATTACAACATTGATTGATTCGGCTAGTCTTTGCAGAGAAGCAATAAATTCTTTTTTCAAATCAGGTGCAAGCTTCATTTTACCTCCGCTTGTTCGCTCAGATATCCCAAACCTTTGTAAAGTTTCTTTCCGTTTTGAAGAAAATGCAGTCGGCTTGACAACAAATACGGGTGAATGACGCAGAAAACACCGTTTTTTTCGGTGTATGTGCAGTCAATATCGTTAACTCGGCATTTTCCGTCGCTGAAAAATATAAACTCAGGCTTATCAAATCTGTTTCTAGCCCACGCACTCACAAGTTTCCGAGCCTTTACAACAGCCCTAACGAAAACGACTGAATCATCGTACATGAACCACGATTTTGCTTCTGGGATATAAACAAGGACTCTGGAAGTTTCATCGCCGTCTACAAGCACGCGTCCCGTTGCTCCGTCGTAAAAGAACGTTTTGTCAGAGCCTTTTTGCGTGTGCATTACGCCAAATGGATTTTCTTTGCTTTCTTTGCAAAATTCCACCGAGGACAATTGATAAATTCCCGCAGAATCCGAAGTGAACACGAACCGCTCCTCAGAGAACTGGCTTTGACTTAATACGAGCACCGTTCCGGCCGGGACTTTTTCTTTGATTTCAAAATCGCCAGCAACCGCAAAAAACGGAGCAAAAACCGCAAACAAAAAAGTTAGAATAAAAAGTTTTTTCAAATCAGGTGTAAGCTTCATTTGTTTCCCACCTTTTTTGCAAAAAATCTTCGCAGACGCAATTCTTCGTTTTCGTGCATATATTTCAAAACTTCCTCGTCAAAATATTTTATGTGGTACGGG
>CADCRJ010000298.1 GCA_902803735.1 uncultured Spirochaetaceae bacterium | reverse complement strand
TCCAAGCCCACCAACATTAACGCCTATAACAAGCGAGCGGGCATCAGAAGCAAAGGAATGCAGCAACAAAGTCGCAGGAACATTGCTTATTACCTGACTGCTCGCAAGTGCCACAGCGAATTCATGCGAAGCAACGGCACTTTCCAAAAGCGATTTTATCTCTGGAATAGCTGCTATGTTTCCTGTAAACACAAAAAACGCACAAAAAGTAAGGAGCAGCATATAGTCAACAGAAAAAAGCACCTTGCGGTTTGTAATCAGCAAAGCCACGAATACGAGTATGGCCGAGACAAACTTAGGAACAAGCCTTACAACAGAAAGCAGACAGACAATAAACAGCAAAAAATACAGAATCTCGTGCACCAACGTTTTTTTACTTTCCGCAACAGGAAGTGAATTTGATGCTTTTTGAGTTGTGTCTTGCAAAGGTCTGTCTTTACGAACAGTAACGAGTTTTGCAGGAATAAAAAACAACGCCACAGCAAGAAAAACACCACTCGCAATGGTATATGGCAAAAGAATGCCCATAAAAGAGAAAATCCCTATTTTCATTTGCTGGAACATAAATAAGTTCTGCGGGTTACCAAGAGGAGTCAGCATACTGCCAAGATTTGCCGCAACGGTCTGCAAGATTACCGTATACATCGTAATCCAGCCAGGAGCAACAAGTCCAAGTATTGCCAGCGAAAAAGGAACAAAAGTGAGCAAAGCCACATCGTTTGTGATAAGCATACTCGTAAAAAAGCAAAGTGCCACCAATACAGCGCACAAGCCCCTCTCTGTATGGAAACGGTGGCAAAGCAGAGTACCAATTCGGTCAAAGACTCCACAAGAACGAAGCGCGCCTATTACCCCCATAAGGGCGAACAAAATAAAAAGTGTGTTCCAGTCAATATAGCCCAAATATGCAATAGATGGGCGTACAAAAAAACTGCTGATTAAAGCACAGACTGCCGCTATACAAAAAACAATTTCCTTACGGACAAAAGCAATAAAACGCTTCATAATATTTTACAGCCTACTCCAGCTCAATCTCAATCGGACAATGGTCTGACCCAAGAACTGCACTCAATATTCTGGAATTTTTTACTTTAGGAATCAAAGCAGGATTCACGCACTGATAATCAATACGCCATCCTACATTCTTTTCGCGAGCATGAAAGCGATAGCTCCACCATGTATACATTGCGGGTTCCTGACAAAAATGTCTGAATGTATCAACGTAGCCAGCAGCAGTAAATTTATCCATCCAATCCCGTTCTTCTGGAAGATAGCCAGGATTTTTTTCATTTGACTTAGGATTTGCAAGGTCGATTGGCTTATGAGCTATATTGTAGTCACCACAAAGAACAATATCAAAGCCATCCGCAACTAGACCATCACATTTTTCAAGCATGGCAGAACAGAAAGCGAGCTTATAATCAAGTCTTGCACCAGCATCCTGACTGTTAGGGAAATATGCAGAAATTACAGCGAGCTTGCCATATTTTGCGATAAGAACCCTTCCCTCGTCATCAAAGCGGCTGTCTCCCATGATTTCGACAGAATCAGGCTCAGTTTTTGAATAAATTGCCGTTCCAGAGTAGCCTGCCTTTTTTGCACTTGAAAAATAAGACTTATAAGCCATCTCCCCAGAAGCATCTACAGGAGAAAGCAATTCAGGACTAAGTTGAGAAGGATTTGCTTTAGTCTCTTGGATACAAACGACATCCGCTCCGCTTTGTAAAAGCCAATCCAAAAAACCTTTTTTTTCAACAGCACGAATGCCGTTCACATTCCAAGAAACTATTTTCATACAAAATTTCCTTTAAGCATTTTTTACAAGCTTAGACAGAAGAATTTTTCCACCGTTTTTTCGTATAAAAAACAAAACTGCAAGCAATAGTACAAGACCAACAAACAGCGACAGAACGGAACTTCTTGTAAATCCTGCAACCAAGAATGATACAAAAGAAATCACAGCCACAGTATTTACATAAGGAAGCTGCGTTGAGACATGATTTACATGGTCACATTGTGCACCAGCACTTGCCATAATCGTTGTATCAGATATAGGAGAACAATGATCACCGCAAACTGCACCTGCCATACAAGCAGAAATAGAAATAATCATAAGATTGTAATCACTTGTCATAAATACATTTACAACAATCGGAATTAAAATTCCAAAAGTTCCCCAAGATGTACCAGTTGCAAAAGCAAGAAGCGCAGCGATGACAAAAATAACTGCCGGCATGAAATTGAAGAAATTCGCTGCTCCTCCGTCCACAATGCCAGCAACAAAAGTTTTTGCACCCAAAGCATCAGTCACACCTTTAAGGCTCCATGCCAAAGTAAGAATCAAAATAGCAGGAACCATCGCCTTGAAACCTTCAGGAATACAAGCAAGGCAATCATGCAGAGACAACGTGCGGCGTGCCACATATACTGCGAGAGTCGCAATAAAAGCAGCAAAAGAACCGAGTACAAGCCCAACGGAAGCATCTGAATTTGCAAAAGCCGCAACAAAGCCGTTGTGAGCTTCTCCTGCAGAAAAGAATCCACCAGTATAAATCATGCAGACTGTACAAGAAACAATAAGCATGACAATCGGGAAAATCAAATCAAAAACTGTACCGTTGCCTTTTTTTCCAGAAGCAATGGCTACATCCGCTGATTCCAAAGCCTTTTGCTCGAATTTCTTCATGGAACCATAATCAATATTCAGAAGAACAATGGCAATAATCATTGCAATAGTCAACAATGCATAAAAATTAAAAGGAATTGCCTTTACAAATAAGCCAAGACCGTCCTCACCGTCAACAAAGCCAGATACGGCGGCAGCCCAAGAGCTTATAGGAGCAATAATACAGACAGGAGCTGCAGTAGAATCAATCAAATAAGCAAGCTTTTCG
>CADCRJ010000297.1 GCA_902803735.1 uncultured Spirochaetaceae bacterium | reverse complement strand
TTTCGCATATCCTCATGGCCATGTTCTAGTTTTGTCTGTACAGGAAAATTCTGATAGTTCAAGTTTTCAATACCTTGTGAACTATAGACTTGCTCTATTAAGTCTTTACCTTCCTGAGATAACTTAAAGCCTATTTCATTCAATTTTACATTAAGCTCCAAAAGCCAATAGATTATTCTTTTACATTTAAAAAGGCCTGTATTGATCATTTTTTTTCACCTCCTGCTTTTATTTTGCAAATTAGCGAATTAAAAACAAAGACTTGCAAAGCTTTATATAACCTTGCAAGTCTTTGTTTGAGGCATTATTTATACAAGATATTTCTTTTCCCAATCCCACTTATATGCGATTGGATCCTCGGTACAGTCATTATAGTCATACTCTGTTACAAATTTTCCAGAACTTTCAAGAATATAAGTCATAACCATAAACTTTTTTTCTTCATAATCAGGTAAAGCTATAGAATAAAGTTTATCAAAACAGTCCAATACATCTTCTTCTGATATTCCATAATCCTTTTCAAGCTCAAAACATTGAATATAATTACCATTCATTTTTACATGAAAAGAAAATTGATATGTATAATCTGATATGTGGCAATACAGACAGACTTTCTCCCATTTTTCAGGAAGAACCATTACAAGATTCTCTGCTACTTCTTTGAATATGTCTTTTTCCATTTTTTGTTTGCTCCTTTTCCGTTTTTTTTTCGTTTGATATTGTAAGATATTCTGTGTTTCCATTAACAGTATATACAATTCTAAATCTTTTTGGTCTGTTTGTATCAGCTCTTATTATACGACTTTTATCGTTTGTTTCATAAAAATAACCGTTAAGCGTATGCTTTCTTTTAAAAACAACCTTGCCAAAAGCGAGCAGGACCTTTTTCCTTGCATTAAGTTTTCTTTCATTGTTATTTATGTTATAGTTAAGACATTATGAAACACTTTATTAGATTTATCAGTT
Source organism: uncultured Spirochaetaceae bacterium (assembly GCA_902803735.1). Classification (GTDB taxonomy): domain Bacteria; phylum Spirochaetota; class Spirochaetia; order Treponematales; family Treponemataceae; genus Treponema_D. The sequence goes on along the minus strand of CADCRJ010000297.1, from coordinate 4,842 downwards.
TTTTGTGTATTGCGTTGGTTTCGCTTTCCTTGTTTTCTTGCGGAGAGACTCCTGCCCAGAAATTCCTGCGTGAATACGAGGCTTTTGTAGTTTCCGCAGAAAAGTCTGCTGAGAAAAAGGCTGTCGGCAAGATAGAGTCCCTTTCCAAAAAAGAGGAAGTCTTTGTAAAAAAAGCAGGGGAGCTTGCTAAGAAGACTGAGCTCTGGACAGCTTCTGATGCCGCTGAGTTTGCAAAGCTTAAGGCAAGGTTTGTTGCTGCGGAATCGAAGCTTGCCGCTCAAAAAGTTGCTAAGGAAGCAAAAAAAGTTTTTGGCAGTAAAAAATAGGTTTTACGTTTTGCAAAAATGATTTTTCATTTATAATGTAAATATGAAACCGATTCTTGAGTATATACGTACGCGTCCGCTTGCGTTATTATCGCTGATATTTATTTGTCTTCTATATATAGTCATGGTGTTTGCGGAGTTTGTCGCTCCATATTCTCCAACGCGTTCTTTTTCAGAGGAATCGTTCCACCCTGCGAACGTGGAGCTTACCCTGCATGGGCTACAAGCCCGCGAGTACAGGGTTCTTGAGCAGATGACATGGCGTTACGCAAAAGTAAAGGGCAGCGAGTATCATCATAGAATCAGATTTTTTGTAAAAGGCGAGCCGTACAAGCTTTTTGGCGCAATAAACTGCGAGAGGCACTTGTTCGGCACCCAGCCAGATACGGCTGGAAATGTTTACCCAGTGTTTTTGTTCGGTGCAGATTCTTTGGGGCGTGACCTTTTTTCGCGTATAGTCTACGGCAGCCGTATCTCGCTTACAATCGGCTTTGTCGCAAGTGCTATCTCGCTTTTGCTCGCGATTTTGTTCGGAGGACTGGCTGGTTACTACGGCGGTGCTGCTGACTGGAGCATTATGCGTTTTTCTGAGTTCTTTATGCTCATTCCGGGATTGTACCTTATACTCTTCTTGCGCTCTCTTTTGAACACGAGTATGGACAGCGGCCAGAGCTATATGATAATCACGGTGATTCTTTCTCTTGTGGGCTGGCCGGGTAGTGCAAGGACTCTTAGGGGCATGGTTCATGCAATAAAACGCGAGGAATTCGTGCAGAACGCTGCCCTTGAAGGAATCCCCAGTGCAGTGATTATATTCAGATACATCATACCTCAGATTGCAAGCCTTTTGATTGTAAGCACGACGCTCTCTGTCCCTGGCTTTATTATGAGCGAGACGACTCTTTCCTATCTTGGACTTGGAATCAGTGACCCTGCTGTAAGCTGGGGAAGCCTGATAAACCGTGACATCTCAACGCTTGCAAATTTGCGGAATTTTCCGTGGCTTTTGATACCTGTCTGGTTCCTTTTGGGCGTAACCCTTGCTTTTAATTTTCTGGGCGATGCTCTCAGGGATTTTTTTGACCCGTATCATGCGTTCGTTCCGTCTATCAAAGACTTTTTCGGGCTTTCAAGGCGTAAGGCCTCTGTGGCTTCAAAAAATGATGCAAGTCCTATGCCGGCTGCTAGCAAGAGCTTCCTTGAAGTGCGAGACTTGCACGTTTCGTTTACAATTTTGAGAGGAACTTCTCGCACTACGGTTCATTCTGTGCGCGGCGTCTCGTTCTCTATGCAGCGCGGAGAGATTCTTGGCATTGTAGGCGAGAGCGGCAGCGGAAAGACCGTAACTACTACGGCTATTCCTGGTCTTCATGGCTCAAATGCAGAGGTTCGTGGTCATATTTTCTTTGACGGTACGGATATGACGGCTTTGAGCCAGAAAGAGCTTCGTGCATTCAGGGGCAAGCGGATCGGGATGATTTTTCAAGAACCTGGGCGTTCTTTTGATCCGCTCCAGAGTATAGGCAGCGTGTTCCTCGAAGCCCTGCGCAACGTTGACCCTGCTATCACAAAAGAGGCTGCCGCAAAGCGTACTGTCGAGCTTTTGGGCGAGGTGGGGCTTCCAGACCCAGAAAAACGTCTAGTGAACTTTCCCCATCAGTTTTCTGGCGGTCAGTTGCAGAGAATCGGAATCGCGCTTTCTCTTGCGCAGGGGTGCGAGCTTTTGATTGCTGATGAGCCTACTACGGCTCTTGACGTGACGATTCAAGCTCAGATTGTTGACCTTCTCGCAGATTTAAGAAAAAAACGTGGGCTTTCAATAATTTTCATTAGCCACAACATAAACTTGGTTGCTGATTTCTGTGACAACATCATTGTAATGTATGGCGGTCGCATAATGGAAAAAGGCACAAGCCAAGAGATTATGAATAATCCTCGCCATCCTTACACGTGTGCGCTACTGGCTTCTACGCCAAAATTCGGCACGCACTATTCTTCTGAGCGCCTAGCCTCTATTCCTGGTCGTGTTACGGATCCTGCTCATCCAGAGCCGGGCTGTCCGTTCGCACCTCGCTGTGCCTTTGCAAAAGATGAATGCAGGGTTCCTTGCGAGAGCGGTGATAACGTTTGCTGGAAAGTCTCTGAATCTTAGACGATGTGGCAGCGGACTTTGTGCCCTGCCTCAATTTCTTTCCACTCAGGGATTTGTGCCCTGCATTTTTCTGTCGCATTTGGGCAGCGGTGAGCAAATGGACAGCCAGAAACGCTTTGCAGCATTGTTTTTACCTCGCCTTTTGACTGTTCTCCGCTTCCCTGAGAGCCTGCAAAAAGCAGCTTTGTGTAGGGATGCACCGCAGTTTTGTACAAATCCCGTGCAGGGGCTTCTTCCATAAGCATTCCAGAATACATTACCCCTATGGTGTCGCAAAAGTAACAGCTTACACGTAGGTCGTGCGCTATAAACAGGAACGAAAGCCCTCTCGCTTCTTTTATGTCGTGCAAAAGATTTAGTATCTGCCCCTGAACGCTTACGTCCAGCGCGCTTACAACCTCGTCACAAATCAAAACATCAGGCTCCATGATTAGCCCTCTCGCAATGGAAATCCTCTGCCTTTGCCCTCCAGAAAACTCAGCGGGGCGACGGTCAAGGTCGCTTGGGTCAAGTCCTACTTCTTCAAGCAGTTCTGCGGCTTTTTGTCTTGCGGCTGTTTTGCCAGGCCAGCTTTTTGAGTAACGGTATGCGTTTGTTAGTATATGGAATACACTCATTCTTGGGTTCAGCGAGCGAGAAGGGTCTTGGAATACATATTTTACTTTCTCGCGATAATTTTTAAGTCCTGCGGATGAAAGATTTATTATGTTTGTAGCTGTGTCAGCAATTTTTCCGTCTTTTTTTTCTCTGAACAGAATTTCGCCAGAGTTTGCCTTGTACATACGAACTAAAAGCCTTGCCGTTGTAGTTTTTCCGCAGCCAGACTCGCCTACAAGCCCGTAGGTCTTACCACGCTCAATTCCAAAAGAAACGTCGTTAACAGCATAAACCTGCTGGTCTGCCTTTGCAAAAAATCCCGCTTCAAGGGAAAAAGTCTTCTTTAAATTCTTCGCTTCAAGAATGTAGTCCATAGCTTTTAATTATATGGGTGAATGTCAAAGTTTTCAAGAAAACGATTTGAGTTATATTAAATGCAGAAGTTTTCAAAGTTTAAATTTCATGCTAGAATGTACCTATGGATCAGTACAAAAACGATGAATTTTCACAGCCTCAGGAAGAGGCATTGAACGAATTATACAATATTCTTTCAAAAAACACCGACCCCGCATTTATAGCGGATTTTTTCGGCTGCCTATTTACTCGCTCGGAGCTGAAGGACTTTGCGACCCGCTGGCTCTTGGTACGCGAGATAGATAAGGGAACTCCTCAGCGAGAGATTGCTAGGAATTTGCATATTTCATTGTGCAAAATTACAAGAGGTTCCAAAGAGCTTAAAAAAGATAAAAGCGCGTTCAGAAAAATACTTGCCGAAGTTTCTTCTGGCAAATCTAAGTAAAATGAGGCTCTAAAAGCTTTAGTTTTTGAGCCAACTTTGAAAATTCCTCTAAAAATAATAGAGGGTATCTTTAAAAAACAAAACTTTTTAGAGATGCCCTTAATTGCAGTCAAACATCAAAATCAGTATAATAACATTTAACTAAATATCGTAAGATTTTATTCATTTAGGGGAATTATATGAAAGCTATCGAATTGGAAAAAGCTTATAATCCTAAGGATTTTGAGGACAGAATTTACAGCGAATGGAGCGAGAAGGGCTATTTCAAGCCTGTCAGTGATGAAAAGTCTCCCGTCCATAATCAGAGAAAAACTTCTAACATCAAATATACTGTCGTGATTCCTCCGCCAAACGTAACAGGAATCTTGCACATTGGTCATGCGCTTAACAACACGTTGCAGGATGTCGTCGTTCGCTATCACCGCATGAAGGGCGACGACACTCTTTGGGTAACAGGTACAGACCATGCAGGAATCGCGACGCAGAACGTTGTGGAGCGAGCTCTTAAAAAAGAAGGACTCCGCCGTCAAGACTTGGGACGTGATAAATTCCTTGAGCGCACCTGGAAAGTTGCTAATGAGCATCACGATATAATCGTAAAGCAGCAGAAAAAGCTCGGAAACTCAGTAGATTGGGACAGAGAGCGTTTTACTCTTGACGAGGGTCTTTCAAAGGCTGTTCGCGAAGTATTCGTAAGCCTTTACGAGAAAGGTCTTGTCTACAAAGGACAGTATCTTGTCAACTGGTGTCCGCGTTGTGGAACAGCCCTTGCTGATGACGAGGTTGATCACATCGACACAAAGGGTGCTATGTATCATCTTTATTACGAGTATGCTGACGGAAGCGGCAAGATTGAAGTTGCTACGACCCGTCCTGAGACATTCTTCGGTGATACAGCCGTTGCCGTAAACCCTGATGACGAGCGATACAAGGCTCTCGTTGGCAAAATGCTCAAATTGCCGCTTACT
>CADCRJ010000296.1 GCA_902803735.1 uncultured Spirochaetaceae bacterium | reverse complement strand
TGAAGGTGTCCAAGCATTGCAGAAGACTATAAAAGGTGTCAATTTTGAGACAGAAGCTCAGCTTTTTGATAAAATGAAATTTGTTTCGGGTGGAATTGAGAAAATGACTTCAGGCTCTAACGGAGTCATTATATCTGAACCTATTGCAAAAAAACTCAATGTCCGTCTTGGTGATTTGATTACTTTGCAGTTCCGTAATAATTTAGATTATATAGATACTGTTGATTTGGTCGTGCAGGGAATTTTTCAGGATTCTAGTGCTTTTGGAACTTATACCTCTTACATGGATTTTAGATTCTTGCAAGTTCTTAGGGAAGAGGATTCCCATTTTGCAAATAGAATTTGTATAGATTTTCCTAACAGAAAACTCTCAAAGAGAAAAATAGAAGATTATCAAAAGAAGTTGGAGCAGATTTTTAACATGTTCCCTCTTGTTGATGATAAAAATCTTTTTTTGGAAAATCAGTATGATTATGAAGTTCCTAATGTGGAGCTTATTCCGTTAAGTGCGAACCTTACTGATACTAAGGTTCTTGAAGTTGCCATGGATGCAGTTATTTCTTTTGTAATCCTTATGCTTGTAGTAATAATTGTCGCAGGAATTGGCAGTACATACAGAATCTTGATAATGAAGCGTATAAATGAGATTGGTATTTATATGGCGATAGGCATGAAAAAGGGGGCGATTTTTGCGACTCTCTTGTGGGAATCCTTGATTCTTCTTGTTTCTGGTTGTATCGGAGGTCTTATATTCTCTTTGTTTATATGCAAGATATTGTCGATGATTGATTTTTCGTTTATACCATCTTTTAATCTTTTTTTAATTCGTGGTAACCTTTCGCCGACAATGGATGTTATTAAAAGTGTAACAGTTATTCTGACTGTTATTATTGTAACGCTGGCAGCCGTTTTGTATGCCGTTTGGAAATCGATAAAAATAATGCCGGTAAAAGCACTTGCCGTTACCGAGTAAGGAGATGACTTATGAAACTTGTAAAGAAATTGCTTTCTTTTTTTGCTGTTGCTTTTTTGGGAACAGCTTTTGCTGAAACTTCAATGACAGATGCAAATTTCTTGCTTCAGAATGCAGAGAATAATACAGCTTTTTTTGGTACTGATTTTGCCGGAACTTACGAAGTTATTCAGGAACGACCAGGAGAGGGGACAAGTCGTACAAATGCTTTGATGTATCGTCGTGATGATGAGGGTAAATGGACAATACTTATTACTGGACCTTTGAAGGATAAAGGAAAGGGCTATTTCCAACTTGACGGAAACATTTGGTTCTATGACCCTGCAGATCGCCGTTATACATTCTCTAGCTCTAGAGATAGATTCCAGAATACTAATGCAAATACTTCCGATTTTGCTCCACAGCATTATGTTCGGGACTATAAAATAGAAACTATAAAAGATGTTAAGCTTGGTGCTTTTGAGTGTGTCTTGTTTGATCTAAAAGCAACTGCTAAGAATGTAGACTATCCTGTTATGAAGCTTTGGGTTTCAAAGAACGATGGTCTCGTTCGCAAAAAGGAAGATTACAGCTTGTCAGGTCAGAAGCTTAGAACAACAGCTATTCCTGCTTATCAGCCTGTTCAGAACGGAGCAAAAACATCGTATGTTCCTGTTAATATGGTTATTCAGGACAACTTGAAAGGAAAGAAGATTGGAAATAAAATGGAGTATGAGAGAACGCTTATTTCAATCTCAAATGTTAAGCTTGAGAAACAGAGCAATGCTATTTTTACAAAAAACTATTTGGAAATGATGAGTTCAAAGTAACGTGAATTTAAAAAAGATTCTTGCAGCATTTATTTTAACCATATTTGTTATAGGCAGCATGAATTCTCAAACTGTGGACGCAGAAAATGAATCGGAATCGTCTGATTATACTGATGATTTCGATTCTTTGTTTGCTGAGAATTCGGATACGGAAGAGCCTGTTACTACAGAGCCTGAAAAGGCAAAGGGCGATGTAACATTCAATGTCGGCGAAATGACAATGCCGTTGTTGTTATCTGGAAGTATGGAAGCTGAGCTGGGGGCAGATTTCATAAGGAAAGATGAAAAAAATGATGGAAGTGCCTATTTTAAGCTTATAAACTATATAAGGTTTGCTTCTCGTTTTGATAATAATCTCTCTGTTCGAGGCTCTTTCAAAACTTCTATACCAGAAGCCGATGAGGCTAATGAAGATAATCAGAACCATTACTTTTACCTCTACGAATTTTATTTTGATTATATTCTATGGGACAGAGTTTATATAACTGGTGGCAAAAAGACTACCGTATGGGGAAATATTCGTCTTTTCTCAAGTGACGACAACTATGAGGACGATACAGATGCTCTCTATACTAATGTGCTTACAGATAGTCGCTATAACATTTCTGGAATCGTAAGGCTTCCTTGGCAGCATTTTAATTTTAGTGGTATTGTTATGTATCGTGGGGATTATGATTCGCCTAACTATAAGGATATGTCTTATGCAGCAAACGCTGAGCTTGTATTTTTTAATACATCTCTGAGCGCATTCGGGCGTCTTTTTCCTCAAAAAACTGGAAATAATTCTTCTCAGTATCAGGAGCCTATATGGGGCGCTGAGTTTAAAAGGACTATTCTTTCTGTAGATTTGTATTGCCAGGAAATGGGACGATTAAAGGAGCCTTCTCGTTTGGAGAATGTTAAGCGAGGAGATTGGCGTGCGTTCTCAAAGCTGATTTTTACAGGTGGCTTTTATAAATATTGGGCTGATAATCCGCCTTATTTTGGTATTAACGGTGAATTCCAAAATATTTATATTCCTGATACAGACTCCTATACGAATAGGTCTGCTCTTGAAGTTGGAGTATCAAAACTTGGAAAAGATAGAAAGCTTAAGATTGGTGTCCAGTGGCTTCACAATTATACAGAAAAGTCTGGTTATGTAAAATTTGCGACAGTATTTTCAAGAATCTTTCCTCATTGTGACTGGAATAACGGTGTGAAATGGGAATATTCAGATGCTTATGAGGTTGGAAAATTCACGTTTGGCTCATATTTGAGAATTACTTTGGACTATTAAATCTGTGCGGGGTTTTGTGAAAAATGCAAAATGAATTAGAATCAGCGGAAAATAACGAAAATTTCTGTGATATAGAACTTCCTCCAATGTATAAGGTTATTTTTTTGAATGATGATTTTACACCTATGGATTTTGTAGTGGATGTTCTGATTAATATTTTTCATAAGTCCCAGTCTGAAGCCGTTCAGATTATGGAATCTACGCACAAGACTGGGCGCGGTTTGGCTGGAATTTATGATTATGATATTGCTGCTACTCGTGTGCAGCTGACAATGAGAAAGGCTAGGGAGGCTGGATTTCCTCTGATGTGTCAACTTGAAAGGGCGTAGTGTTTTTTATGGAAGAATCTGAAGAATTAAGCAATATAATACAGCAGTCATTGACAAAAGCAATTTCAAGGAATTATGAATTTTTTACGCCAGAATTGCTTTTGCTAGAAGCTTTAAGCTTACCGAGCGTCATTCATGTTCTTGAAGATACATGCTACAGTGTCGAAGAGATTCGGCAAGAACTTGAGGAATATATTGATGATGGTATGCCGCTTATTGAGCAAAATGAAAAAAATATGAATCTTATGCCAGAAGTTTCTGTCGGTCTTAATGAAGTGTATCAGCAGGCTTCTGAGATTGCGAAAAACGCGGGCAGACGTATTATGGACGTTTTTGACGTTCTTGTGGCAATGTTTGAAAATAAAAAGCTGTTTTGCTCATTTGCGATGAGAAAGTGTGGTATTCAGTCTGTCGTTTTGTTGGAGGCTATCTCTATTCACCGGCGTTGCCTTGAGCTTGGTATGTCATTAGAGGATGATATTCCGTCTGATTCAGAAGATTTTGACGAGACAACAGAAAAAGATGATTTTCTTTCAAAATATACTGTAAACTTGAACGAGAAAGCTCGGCAGGGAGAATTTGACGGGCTTGTTGGAAGAGAGTCCGAGCTTGCCCGTACGATTGATATTCTTTGCAGAAGAACGAAAAATAATCCAATTCATGTCGGTGACTCAGGTGTCGGAAAAACTGCGATTGCAGAGGGGCTTGCCTCGAGGTTCGTCTCTGGCGATGTTCCTGAGCGGATTCAAGGTTTTGAGATTTATTCTCTGGATATTACAGAGCTTCTCTCTGGTGCCAAATTCCGCGGGGATCTTGAGAACCGTATTAAAAAGATTGTAAATGCTCTCGAAGCAAAAGGAAAATGTATTCTTTACATTGACGAGATTCATACGCTGATGGGGCTTGGGGGCGGAAACTCTGGCTCGTCGGAGGCTGTAAATATTCTGAAGCCTATCCTTATGAAAAATAACGTTCGTGTGATGGGGTCTACAACCTTTGAAGAATACACAAAGTACATCGAGAAGAATCATGCTCTTGCAAGACGTTTTCAGAAAATCTCGATAGTGGAACCGACTATAGACGAGACTGTGGAGATTTTAAAATCCTTGGCTCCAAAGTTCGAGAAATTCCACTCAGTAAAATATTCTTCGGATGTTCTAAGGCTTGCTGTAAAACTTTCTGTTCAGTACATCTCTGACAGATGCTTGCCTGACAAAGCCATTGATATTATTGATGAGGCAGGCGTTTATCGCTCGTTGCAGGCAGAAAAACGCAATAAAAAACGGGCTTCTCGTTCTGTTGTAACTGAGAACGATATAAAGCAAGTTACTGCAAAAATGGTACAGGTTCCTATTGAAGATGTTACGAAATCTGAGAAATCAAGATTAAAGGAGCTTGAGGAAAAAGTATCATCTCTGATTTTTGGACAGAAGAAAGCTGTTTATGAAGTGTGCCTTGCAGTAAAAAAAGCCCGTGCAGGATTTAAAAATCCTGATAAACCAGAGGCAAGCTTTCTTTTTGTTGGTCCTACAGGGGTCGGAAAAACAGAGCTTGCTCGCGTTCTTGGCTCTGTGCTTGGCGAGAATCTGGTACGGTTTGATATGAGCGAGTATCAAGAGCAGTACACGGTTAGTCGGCTTATTGGTTCGGCTCCTGGATATGTGGGCTACGAGAATGGAGGACTTCTCACTGAACAAGTGCGTAAAAATCCACATTCTATTGTTTTGTTCGATGAGATCGAGAAAGCACATGAAGATATTTACAACATTCTGCTTCAAGTTCTTGATTATGGAACGCTTACTGACAATCAAGGAAGAAAGACCGATTTCAAAAACTGTATAATCATTATGACGAGTAATGCTGGTGCCCGCGATATGGAAAAAGGCTCTGTTGGTTTTTCTTCAGGAGAAAATTATAAGAATGATGAGCTTTCGTTAAAAGAAGCTGTTGAAAAGACATTCTCACCAGAATTCAGAAATCGTCTTGATGCAATTATACCGTTCAGGCATTTGGAAAAAGATATTGTCATTGATATTGTGAAAAAAGCCGTTGGAAAGATTTCCGAGCGTCTTGCAGAGAAAAATGTTCAGCTTACAGTTTCGCCCGCAGCAATGGAGTATCTTGCAAAGGAAGGTTATAGCCGTGAATTTGGTGCAAGAAATATTGCCCGGACTGTTGAAGAGCGAATTGCGGCTCCTTTGGTTGATGAGGTTTTGTTTGGTGCTCTAAGCGACGGTGGCAAAGTTTCCTATCATATAGCAAATGGAAAGCCTTGTTTTAAGTATTAGGTTATGACACAAGTAAATCATGAAGAAATTGATCCTTGCCGAATATTGAGCTTTGAGGAGCCTGGTTTTCTTGGCGAGAATTTTAACTCCGATATTGTTGGCATCACAAGAAATATTACACAGCAAAGACTTTATTCCGCTTATATGCAAGGAATTTTTCCCTGGTTTTCAGAGGATGATGGGGAACCTGTTGTTTGGTATAGTCCAAGTCCCCGTTTTTGTATTCCAGTCGAGAATTTTCATGTCCCAAAATCTATCGAGAAATTTCTAAAGCATACGCCGTTTACCTATACAATGGACAAAGATTTTCCTGCCGTAATAGAGAATTGCCGTGCTATGAAAAGAGTAGGGCAGCGTGGCACTTGGATTGGTAGGAAAATGCTGGATGCATACATTGATTTTTTTCATAATGGATTTGCTCATAGCGTTGAGGTCTGGCATGACGAAAAATTAGTTGGCGGCTTTTATGGTGTCTTGATTGGTAGTGTTTTTTGTGGGGAAAGTATGTTCACGCTTGAAAGCAATAGCTCTAAATCTGCCTTTGTTTTGTTCGCCAAAAAATTCATAGAATGTGGTGGAAAGCTAATTGACAGTCAGGTTTATACTGAGAATATTGCCCGTTATGGTGCTAAAAATATTAGTCGGGATGCATTTTTGCACCTTGAAAAACAATATCTTTCAAAGCCTCTTGATGCTGATATAGTAGCAGTCTTCAATTCATAATACTTCAAGTTTTACCAGATTCTTACCGATATAAATATGAAGAAGTTTTCGTATTTGCATGTTTTCGCTTTCTATTTTTGATGGCTGAGCGAAATCGCTGTATTTTATCATTTGCAAACTGAGGTTTTGATGGATAGCCAACATATTATTGAACAAAAGAAGCAGCTTATCGAGGTAATGCAACAAGAGAACGAATTGTTGGACAAAATCTTGAATTTGCAGACGATTCTTCACAACTATGTAAAGGAAAAAAACTGGGAGAATCTAAATATCAGTCTGGAAAGTCTTCAGAGTATGAGCGACGATTTTGTTGAGCTGGAACAGAAGAGAGAGAGCCTTTCAAAAGAGATTGATATTCGCATTGATGAGGATATTTCACCAGTTTTGACAGAAGTTCGTGGAAAGTTGCAGAAATCAAAGATAGAGAATAATGCTCTTAATGAATATATTTCTACAACTAGAAAATTTCTTCAAGGCGTTTTTGATACCGTTGTTCCCCAGCGGAGAAACAAGGTGTATTCAAAAACAGGCGAATTTGTAAAGAACGAGATAAGCAGCGTTGTCATAAATCAGCTGCTATAAAGTTGGATAAACGGTTTATATAAAAAACGGAGGACAAAATGGCAAATTCATTTGCAGGAATTGAACTTGGCAAGCGTAGTCTTATGGCTCTCACACAACAGATCTCAACTTCGGGCCATAATATTTCTAATGCCGATACAGAAGGGTATACGCGTCAGCGTGTTCAAGTTAAGGCTTTTGACCCTTTGTATCGTCCTGATTTGGAGCGTGCAGAGACTCCGGGACAGATTGGACAGGGAACTACTATTGAAAGTATTAATAGATTGCGTGATGAGCTTCTCGATCAGCGTATTGTCGCACAGGGAAATCAAGAGACTTATTGGGAGACTCGTGATAAATATATCCTGATGATTGAGCAGATTTACAATGAGCCAGATGATGTTTCAGTCCGCACGAATATGGACAAATACTGGCAGTCATGGAACGAGCTTTCAATTTATCCTGAGAGCCAGTCAGCAAGACAGGCTGTCGTAACTCGTGGTGATTCTCTTGCAGAGGCTATCCAGCAAAGATATAAAAGCCTTTCAGGTGTAGGAACATTGATTAATGGTGATATTGAGGCTTCCGTAAGACAAGTGAATACTTTGACTCATCAGATTGCAAGAATTAACGAGGAAATCGTAAAGTCAAAGGCTATGGGAGATAATCCTAATGATTTGCTTGACCGTCGTGATTTGCTCGTTGAGAAGCTCTCAAAAATCGCTAATATCACTACTGACATTCGAGATGATGATGAATTCTTGGTTCATGTAGACGGTCATATCCTTGTTCAGGGAAAAATCGCAAGAAGCTTTGATGTAAAGGCTAATACGGACAGCAACGGCTACAGTACTGTTGTCTGGGCTGATACAGGTGATAAGGCTTATATTTCTGGCGGTTCCTTGGGTGCTTTGATAGAGCTTCGTGACGTGGATGTAAGGCATGAGATTCAGTCCCTTAACACAATGACGATGAACTTTGCTGATTTGGTCAATGATGTGCATCGTGATGGTGTCGGAGCCAACAATGTCTCTGGACTTGATTTCTTTGTTCAGCAACCTTTTGTTACAAGTGCTGTTGGAAATTACGACCGTGATGCCGACGGTGTTGACGATTCTTCATATATTTTCAGATTTACAGGAACAAATTCACTTAACCCGCAGGAAAAACTTGGCCTTGAGGGTGTTATGACATTCTCTGGAAAATCAGGAAATATTCAGGTTCCTTACCATGCAACAGATACAATTGAAGCTGTTGTTGCGAGAATAAATGATTCGGACGGCGAGGTAAAGGCTTATCTCGATAGGGAGAACCATCTCGTGCTTAAGGCGACTACAGCCGAGAGCGAGCAGAATCCTGACTTTGTAATTCGTCATGTAGAGGATTCTGGAATGTTCTTGGTAGGTTATTCAGGAATCCTTGCTGCTAGCGGGGAAGAAGGTGCTTACACCTTTGACAGGGCTGATGCCGTGAATATGCTTAATCAGGGCGCAGCTTTCGCTGTTTCTCCTGTTATGAACCCGTCTGGATATATCGCTGTCAACAATGCAATCAAGAACGATGTTCTTAGCGTTGCAGCGGCTTATCCTACAAAACAGGGAACATCTATGATTGGTGACGGTCGAGCAGCTGTTGATATCGCTGCAATCCGCAACAGTCAGGTTATGATTGGCAAGGACAAGACTTTTGATGACTATTTTGCAAATACAGTTACGAATATTGGTCTAAAAGGCGAGCAGGCTGAGAATAACTACCTGAGCCAAATGACCATTATGAATGATTTGCGTGGTTTGAGAGATTCAATAAGTGGTGTAAACATTGATGAGGAACTTGCCGATATCATAAAGTTCCAGCATGGATACAATGCGGCGGCAAAGTTCATTTCAGTAATGGACAGCCTTTTGGATACCGTAATAAACCATCTTGGAGTGTAAAATTTAAACTGATGCGGGTATAGCCTTTGTTCTGTACCCGCCAATAAATTGTTGCGTTGTTTATGGGAGGATATATGCCAACAAGAATCAGTAGCCAGGCTAATAACAGACAGACTCAGTACAATCTCCGCAGACAGGAGATTCAGAAAGCGAGAATTGATAATCAGATTGGAACCCAGTCTCGTATATCAAATCTTCGTGATGACCCCTTGGCTGCAGGTCATGTTGTAAAATATCAGTCCTATTTGAATCGTGTAAACAGATTTGAGAAAAACGCACAGGTTTTGTCTGACCAGTTTGAGTATAGGGAAGGCTATATGAAGAATTCCCTGGATGTTATGCAGCGTATTCGAGAGCTTGCCGTATATGGTGCAAACGGAATCAATACAAAAGATGATTTACGAAACATGGCTGTAGAAGTGAACGAGCTTCTTGGTGAGCTTATTCAAAACGCAAATGCAACTGGTCCTGACGGTAATGCTATTTTTGCAGGCACTAATACAGACGTTACGGCTTTTGATGTAGAGCTTGGAGCCGTAAAGGGGTCTTCCGTCCCTGTGATTGCGAACGTTCATTATAATGGTTCTCTTGAACAGAATCGCGTTGAGGTTGATGAAGGCAAGTATATTTCTGTTGATAATGTTGGAACAAAAACTTTTTGGGCAGAGGTTCAACGTCTTTTTGGTGGTCGTGATGCGACAAATTGGGTTGCACAGGAAGATTCCATTGTTGCTGTTGACGGTCATAAAATTTACGTTGATTCGGGCGATAATGTTTACGCACTTGTGTCAAAGATAAATGCGAGTGGCATTGCTGTAAAAGCTAGCATAGACCCAGTTTCAAATGGTCTTAATCTTACTACTACAGACGCACATCAATTGTGGATAGAAGATGTAAGTGGTTCCGCAATGAATCAGCTTGGTATTATAAAAGATTCATCACAGAAACCTCCGTATAATATTGGTGATAGTGTACGTATTTCTGGTGGGTCATTATTTGATGCTGTGATAACATTAAGAGACGCCATGTTTGCTGGTGATACGGAGACTATCGGTGGACGGTGCTTGATGAGCATTGACAGCGGAATAAACAGTCTTGTAAGCCGTATTTCAAAGAGTGGTTCTGAGTACGAGCGTCTTGAGAACGATATGCTTAGAAATGGTGCTATTGCGGAGAATGTTACTGGTCAGATGTCTCGTGAAGGTGATTTGGATCTTACGAAGGCTCTTACCGACGAGAAAATGTTGGAGCATACACAGCAAGCAACTCTCAGTACGGCAGGTAAAATGTATTCATCTTCTCTTTTGAATTATATGAGATAATATGATATGATAAGAAGTGTTTCGAAATCGTTTGTTTTACGTGATTACGTGAGTGAAGTTTTCGAGCACTTCTATTATTTATCAAGCTATCGGGATTGTTAAAAAGTTTTTGAAACTTCTACCATCTGAGATTCCTTGATTCCGAAGTTTGCAAAAAACTTCGGATTATTTTTTTATTTTGTGGGAGAAAAATATGGAAGTAAAAACAAAGACGATGGGCATTGTCAATGTTGATGAGGATAAAATCATAGAATTCCCAAACGGAATATTTGGTTTTGAATCTTATCACCGATATGCTCTTCTTGAAGCCGAATATAAGCCGTTTGTTTGGATGCAATCTCTTGATGAGCAGAATCTTGCATTTTTGCTTATTGATCCGTTCATTATTGCTGATAACTACGAGCTTGATGTTGATGATAAGACTTTGTATGAGATAGGAATTGAGTCTCCGACAGATGTCGTTGTTTATTCAATAGTAACTGTTCCTGCAGAAGGTGGACCTGTAACCGCAAACCTACAGGGCCCTGTTGTTATAAACCGTTTGAATAACAATGCACTTCAGGTTATTGTCTCAGATTCCAGATGGACGACAAAGCATAATATTATTAGGGCTCTAAAAGAGAAGGGGGAAAAATAATGCTGATCCTTTCTCGAAAGATTGATGAAAAAATTAAAATCGGA
>CADCRJ010000295.1 GCA_902803735.1 uncultured Spirochaetaceae bacterium | reverse complement strand
TGATGAGCCTAGAATCGCTCAGACCAGAGTTCCTTTTGAGAACCTTACCCCTCTTTATCCAAATCAGAAATTTACACTTGAGACAGTTTCAGAAGAATACAGTACTCGTATTGTTGATTTGTTCGCTCCAATTGGAAAAGGTCAGCGTCTTTTGATTGTAGCTCCTCCAAAAGCAGGAAAGACAATCTTGATGCAGAAAATCGCAAATGCAATTACTACAAATAATCCAGAAGTTTATCTTATCGTTCTTTTGATTGATGAGCGACCAGAGGAAGTTACCGAGATGGAACGTGCGATTAAGGGAGAGGTTATTTCCTCTACCTTTGATGAGCAGGCGACAAGACACGTTCAGGTTGCTGAGATGGTTCTTGAGAAGGCTAAACGTCTCGTAGAGCATAAACGCGATGTAGTTATCCTCCTTGACTCAATTACCCGACTTGCCCGTGCATACAACCAGACCGTTCCTACTTCGGGAAAAGTTCTTTCTGGTGGTGTTGATTCGAACGCACTTCACAAACCAAAGAGATTCTTTGGTGCTGCCCGAAACATTGAGGAAGGCGGCTCTCTTACAATTATTTCTACAGCCCTTATTGATACAGGAAGCCGAATGGATGAGGTTATCTTTGAGGAATTCAAGGGTACAGGAAATAGTGAGATTGATTTGGACAGAAAGCTTGCTGAACGCCGTTTGTTCCCTGCTATCAATATAAAGAAGAGCGGTACCCGTAAAGAAGATTTGCTCCTTGATGAAGAGACTTTGCAGAAGCTTTGGGTTTTGCGAAAGGTCATCAACCCAATGGAAGATAACGAGATTATCGAGCTTATACTTAATCAGATGAAGAAAAGCAGAAACAATGATGCTTTCCTTGCGATGATGAATACTGGTTCAGCGGCAATGAACTAAAATTGCTGAAAAACAAAAAAGAGCTTGTCTTGAAGCTTCAAACTTCTGACAAGCTCTTTTTTTTGTTTGAGCTGCAACATAAAAAATGTTTGCAGCCTTTTTACTAGAATTTTATTTTTCGCTCAGAGCCTTTGTATGCTTGCTCCCTAAGCTCCCTTACCTGAGGATCGTTCATGTAATCATCAAATGGCATCATTCTGTCAATAACACCGTTCGGAGTGATTTCGACAATGCGGTTTGCGATTGTCGAGATGAACTCATGGTCATGGCTTGTGAACAAGATTACTCCTGGGAAGCTAACTAATGCCTGGTTCAAGCTTTCAATTGCTTCCAAGTCAAGATGGTTTGTCGGGTCGTCAAGAATCAAGACATTTGCGTTTGTGAGCATCATCTTTGACAAAAGACAGCGAACTTTTTCACCTCCCGAAAGAACTTTTACTTTTTTCAAGCTCTCGTCGCCAGAGAAGAGCATTCGTCCCAAGAAGCCACGGACATAAGCGTCATCCTGCTCTTTTGAGAACTGCTTGAGCCATTCTGTGATGTTCATGTCGTTGTCAAAATATTTGTTGTTGTCGCGGGCAATGTATGAATAGCTTGTGGTCTGTCCCCAGAACACTTCGCCAGATTCAGGCTTTGCTTCGTTTGCGATTATATCAAAGAAAGCTGAGACCGAGTTGTGTTCAATTCCAACAAAAGCAACTTTGTCTGTACGATTTATCTTCAGACTGAAGTCTTTTAAGAGCCGTACGCCGTCAACGTCCTTTGCGTTCAATTTGCGGGCTTCAAGCACATTGTTTCCAATTTCGCGCTCTGGCTTGAAATTGACATACGGGAATTTGCGGCTTGTAACAGGAAGCTCTTCAAGCTCCAGTTTTTCCAATACCTTTTTACGGCTTGTTGCCTGTCTTGATTTTGCGGCATTTGAAGCGAATCTCTGAATAAATTCTTTGAGGTCTTTTGCTTTTTCCTCGTTCTTTTTCTGTTGATCTTTAGCCTGCTTCTGCAAAATCTGGCTCATCTGATACCAGAAGTCATAGTTTCCGGCGAACTGAGTAATCTTGCCAAAGTCAATGTCGCAGATTACTGTACAAACAGTATTCAAGAAGTGTCGGTCATGGCTTACTACGATGACTGTGTTAGGAAAATCAAGCAAGAAGTCTTCAAGCCAGTTGATTGACTCCAAATCGAGACCGTTAGTAGGCTCATCGAGGAGCAAAATCTCAGGGTTTCCGAACAATGCCTGTGCAAGAAGTACTCGGACTTTCTGGCTTTCATCAAGCTCGCTCATCATCTTGTCGTGGAATTTCTCTTCGAGACCAAGACCTGAGAGCATCTGTTCTATCTGATTCTCGGCTTCGTAGCCACCAAGCTCTCCGAACTCGCCTTCCAGCTCGCTCGCACGAACTCCGTCCTCTTCTGTAAAATCAGCCTTTGCGTAAATTTCATCGCGCGCTTTTGATACTTCATAAAGCTTTGGAAAACCTTGCATTACGGTATCTTTTACAGAGAATTCGTCAAAAGCAAAGTGATCCTGTTTCAATACAGCCATTCGCTCGCCTGGGGTGATAAAAATATCGCCTGTGTCATGCTCAATCTCACCGCTCAGAACTTTGAGGAACGTTGATTTTCCGGCACCATTTGCGCCAATAATTCCATAACAGTTTCCAGATGTGAACTTTATGTTTACATCTTTGAACAAAGGTTTTTCACTAAAATGCAGACTTACGTCTGAAACTGTAATCATATTATCTCCTGTTGTTGTATCTATTTTTTACCGAACAAAGATTTAATCTTACCTATAAGACCCGTCTTCTTTTGAGAAACTGTCTTTGCCCCGCTCTGAGCGTTGCTCGAAGGTCTTGAAGTTGTTTGTGCCTTAGTAACGCTTGGTCTGCTGTTCTGAGGCTTTTTGCCTTTGCCCCTCTTTGAGCCTTGGGCAGAATTTTTCTTTTCCTCTATTTTTGCGTATTTTGCTTTCAGGTATGCAAGCCTGTCGTCAGAACTCATGCTGGCAAGCTTTTGAATTTCTTCCTCAGAAGATTTTCTGAACTTATCATTGCTCTTTTTGGGGCGGCGATTATCGTGCTTGCGGTCAAAACGAGGTGCTTTTTCGTTTCTTCCCCTCGGCTTTCGCATATCTCTTCTGCTGCCGTGATGAAAGTCATCCCGCTCGCTGTCGAGCTTTATGTAAACGTTCTTGCTTTTGTCCTCGGCAAAGTCTTCTTCTGTTGCAACCCTTGATGGTATTTGCTTTTCGATGTAACGCTCGATAGGAACTAAGCTGTAAACGTCCTGCTCTGAGCAGAAAGTGAAAGCTTTGCCAGATTTTCCAGCTCGCGCCGTACGACCGATTCTGTGAACATAGTTCTCGGCTTCGTTTGGAAGGTCGTAGTTGATGACCATTGCCAAATCATTTACGTCAATACCACGTGCCGCAACGTCTGTGGCTACTAGACACTTTATATCGCCAGCCTTGAATTTATCCATGATTTTAAGGCGTTTTGCCTGTGGCAAATCACCGATTATAAATTCAGCCTCAATTCCGTTTATGCGGAGTCTTTTTGCAAGAATCTCGCATGATTTCTTTGTATTGCAGAATATAATGAGGCTTTCAGGCGTTTCTTTTGAGATTATATTGATGAGCAAGCGGATTTTATTATCGCTTGAAACATGAACAAGCTCTTGATCAATCTCGTCAACGGTAATGTTCTCGGCTTCGATTGTGATTTCAACAGCGTCGCGAGTGTATTCGTATGC
>CADCRJ010000294.1 GCA_902803735.1 uncultured Spirochaetaceae bacterium | reverse complement strand
GCTCAAGCTTGAGCCAGGAAACTCTGAGAGCGGAGGCGTAAAAACAACCCTAACCTGGAAACTTAATGGACTGGACGGAACTAATACTACCGGTATACAGGGAATAGGTGCGGATGAAAAAGTTACGCTCGAAATAAAACAGAAAAGGCAGTACTGCAAGACATTAACAAAGACAAAGTATGCAAAAGGAACTATTAAGCCAATTAACCTTTGGTACAGGAACGGAGCGGCTGGAGGCTTAAAAGGCAATGCACAAATCTATATAAAAGGTTTTGGAGGTACCGGAAACTATGACCTTTATGGAGAAATTACGGTAAAGCTAAACGGAGTGTATAAAGGAACAGTATTCGCATATGGACGAAGTGAGTATCCTATAAGAGCGGATACTTGGCAGAGCCTGAATGGTGACACAAGCGAACGTAATATACAAATCACTTGTACCTCAACAGAAGATGAAATATATCTATATATGGACAATATGAGACGTAGAAATAAAGAAAATAAAGGCCACGTTACAGGAGGAACAACTCGTACCCTTGAAGATATAAAGCATGGAAAAGGGCGATATTACGGTAATGATGAAACTCCTTGGACTTTGTTTACAGGAAGAATAGGCGACTATGCTGAGACAGCCCTTACTTTTGAAGTTTCAGAACCGTAAGTTAAGGCAAAACTAAAGATTAAGCTCCTGTTACCCACTGTTGCTTCGATTGCTTCGGTTGTTTGCGACCAGCGGTTGCTGAGCGAAGTCGAAGCAAGCCCCGCTACACATGTAGCACAATCAAAGCTACCAAAAAACATCGTGAAGGAGTGGAACGAATTGCAAAAATCTTCTTTCGCGCTGTTCTTTTTGCATTCATTTCGTATTATAAAAACTTGACCGCAAAAAGATTGAAGTCTTATAATAAAGGTGCTCGGAAACTGCAGTTTATGAAAAAAGTTGCACCAAAATCACCGGGGTAAAGCGTCATGCATAACTCGTTTCAGCATCTATACCCCCCGAAACCAAGCGAGTGCTATTGCAGTCGGGTTCGGGGTGACATTTTGCTAAACCTTAAATTGGTCAACCTGAGTGCCAATCTGAATAATCGAATCTTTGACTTTGTTTGAGATTGTGTTCAGTGTAGAACCTGTTTCGTTGATTTTGCGCGCGCCAATCTTCATCTCGTCCATGCTCTGAGTCATTACCTGTGTTGCGTTCTGCAAAAGACGCACCTCATTGAGAATCATCTTGTTGCCTTCTTCCATCTCTGTAGAGGCATTTCGGACTTCAACGGTGCTGTCGTTCATGCTGTGAAGAGCTGCAATAATCTGTTTTGAGCCTTCGTTCTGCTCTTCCATAGCAGCCTTAATATGCATTACGAGCGCATCTGTCTCTTCGAGTTTTTGTGAGACAGAATCAAAAGCCGCGCTTGCTTCAGTCGAGGCGACGACAACCTCGTTGATAGAGTCTTTGATGTTGTTGAGCTGGTTGCCGATTGTCTTTGACTGAGTACTTGAAGTCTCAGAAAGCTTACGGATTTCATCTGCGACGACAGCAAAACCTTTTCCCGCCTCGCCCGCGTGAGCCGCCTCAATTGCCGCGTTCATGGCGAGAAGGTTAGTCTGGCTTGCGATTGCCGCGATTGCGACATTTGCTTCTTGGAGCATTGCCGACTGGTTTTCAATCTCCTTGACGCGCTCATTTACGACTTTTTGCTTGCCGAATCCTGCCTGAGAATTTGTGCGAAGCTCTCCGAATATAGGCTGGTAGGCGATGGCGTATTTTTCTTTTTTGATTTCGTCGTAGTAAACTTCGGCATCTCCTTCGCCTGCAAGAATTTTCTGAATGACAGGCTTAAAGCCTTCTGATGCACCATCAGAAACATGTTTTGTATCCTTGACGTAATTTTCATCTGGATGAGCGACGTAGAAACCTGTTTTACGGCTGATTACAAATGGATGAGAGTTTTTCCCGACAGAATATTTGCTACGGTATGGCACAAAGCCGTTGCATCTACAACTGCGTTTACTTCACCAAGCTGATGGCCCTCCCAGTCATAGAATGGAACAGCATAGAAAGTACACAAGTGTCCATTGCTCTGAGACCAGTTAGGATCCATAAGGGCATTTTTACCTTGCATTGAAATCTGGAGGTATTCACGGCTGCTCATATCATTGTATTTTCCTGCAGAACCGTAACCTTTACCTGTTGTGTCCCAGCAGCCAAGTCCGTAGTATTTATTGTCACCTTCACCAACTGCATGGACTATGAGCCACTTGTCGTGCTGAGCAATGTCGGGATTTCGCATGTCAGGGACTTTGGCGATAGTTTCAAGCATCTTGAACTCGCGTCCGTTCTTTTTTTTTATTTTGAATTTTTTCCCGCTTATTTTTCTTAATTTTTCTTACGGCGAATTTATGGTGAAACAGCTGTGACAAATCTGAGGGTTTTGCGTCAGAAAAACTTCAAGCAGACTTTTGCAGATTTCTTGTACACATTTACTTTACAAATTCCTCGATTTTGCATTCGTGCGTTTTTTTACTTTCATCGTAATTCACACCAACAAAAAGCAGGTTGCCAGAATAATGCTCCAGCGAAGCAAAATACTTCTTCTCGCGGATTTGATTCAGCGCGCTCTCGGTCGAGCCGTTCCGCTTTAGCTCGATAATCATCGCGGGCAAATTCGGCAAATACGGAATAAACACAACGTCTCCAAAGCCCTTGCCCGTGGTCATTTCCCTAATAATCGTGTATTTGTTGAGTGCATAGATGAACGAAAGATAAATCGCGGACTGAAGCGCGTCCTCGTTGTTGTAGCTGCGGTTCGACGTAACGTGAATGTGACTCTCGTCCAGAGATTTCGCTACAGCTTCGGCATTTCCGCGCAACGTTTCGGCAAGCAATTCCTTTGAGCTTTGGATAATCTTGTTCGTGACCGCATAATCCTCGTTCGCTTCAATTGCGTTGTTCCACTCCCCGCGCACCTCCCTGTTCGGAATGCGGCACGTTTCATCGTCCAAATTGTACGCCAAATATCCCAAATGAATGAGATACGTGAACGCATCGCAAAGAGTGGAAAAATCGGT
>CADCRJ010000293.1 GCA_902803735.1 uncultured Spirochaetaceae bacterium | reverse complement strand
TTTTCTTTGAAGCTTGGCTCTTTTTCCATAATATCCGCTATTACGGCAAGCTTAAAGTTAAAGTCTGGGAACTGCTCCGCTTTAAGCCGCTTTTCAACAGCCCTTGCGATTTTCTTGATGATTGGCACTGAAAGGCTTTTATATTTTACGAGCCTTCTGTCATAGCGGCTTAAGTTTCCCGTTTTTTTAATTTCATCGATTACCATATCATACGGCAAGTCTTTTCCGTCAACATTCATTACGGCGCTTGTTTTCCAAACGTCCTTCACAGTCCGCCTGTCGCTTGGCAAGAGGGCAGTTGTGTTTGCTTCCAAAAACCATCTGCTTTTTTTCTTTCCGTCAGAATCGGTAAAAAATTCCCGTCCTGTATATTTTTCCTTAAAACTAACGCTGTCTGCTACTGCGTTAGAATAGTGCAAAAAACTCTTAAGGGCGTCTTTTTCAAGAAAAATCGGAAAAAGAGGTCCTTGAACAAAACCGTCTTCCGTACTGCCTGCAAATTTTCTAAAATCTTCATCCCAGAATTTTAAGTATTTGTCGTAGTCTATTCCAAAATAACGGCTGTTCTGAAAATCTTCTTCTGTAATCAGCTTGTCGTTCTCATAAATTTTTACGCAGAAAAACTGCTTTTTTACGGCGGAAATTATTTTTTCAAGAAAAAAGTGATTCGACCACAACTCATTCATGGAAACTCTTTCGTTCACCGTTAAAACAACTTCGCCTGCATGAGTTTTTTCATTTATCTGATTTTTAAAAAACACTCCGCTGCCGGAAGATTCTGACTGATAAAAAACTGTACAGCCGTCTTCGTATTTGTCTTTTTCAAGAACGCCAAATTCGTCATAAAGTCCGTACTGCAAATCAGTTCCTTTTATCATTTCGGGAATATCAATTTTGTCTTTGCCCAAAAATCCCTGCTTTAAAATCCTTATCTCGTACTTCATTTTGCTTTTCCCTTAAAATGCACTTCTTGCAATGCGGAATCCTACTTGCTCATATCTGCTTGTAATTTCGTTTTTAGTGGTGCAGACTGCCTGCTCAAAATAATACTCTGAGTCGCACGTGTCAGAGCAGCTGGACTTTGTAATGATGGCATTGCAGCAAAGTTCGTCCACGTTCCCCATCATATCGTAGAGCCCCAGCTCGTTCGGCTTCTTTTGCCCCACTGCCTGAATCTGACCGCCGCTGTTTTCTCTGTACCACGCCACTTCGTCAAGGCTGTTGCTGCCAGCGTATCTCAAACCGCAGGACTTCAATCCGCCCCTGCGCGCAAACTCCGCTTCGTCCACAGAAGGCAGCCTGTAGCCGTCCGCGCCCTCATCAATGTCGATTGTAAAGTCATCAGAAAAATCAACTTCAATTCCTTCTTTTGGAAACTGAAAGCCTTTCCAGTCAGCAGGATTCGTTTCGTTCCTTACGCTGTAAACTGGTTCAAAACCTGCCAGTCGGCTCAAGATATTGCAAAAAGCTGCGGCATCAACATAGCTCACACATTCAACAGGAAGATTGTCGCCAAAAGTTTCCTGCCGATGACAGAACTTTGAAGTCCCCATAATGAAGCGGAAAAGTTTTTGCGTAACAGGCACTTGAGAAAGATAAAAACTCTTTATTCTTGCCGTGTGAACAGGATTTTCAAAACTTTCCACCGAGCTTCCAAGATTTGCTTTGCCGCCCTCCACAAGAATCATTCTGTTCTCAATGTTTTGCAAAACGATTTTTGAGTTTTCATCAGAATAAACTTCATCATCAAAATCTTTCTCAGCTCCAATCGGAATCAGCTCAAAATCTTGTGCTTCAGCCTCTTCTGGCGAATTCTCCTCAGCGACGCAGCAAGGCTCGTTTTGAGTAGAAACCGAGACAGAGGGATTTTCGATAGTGTTTTTTAGCTGCTTAAACACTTCGGCGAATTGCTTGCTAAGATACCCCTGCGCCGAAGCAGAAAAATCCTCGTCCGCGTCAAAATCAACGAGCTGCCGCTTGATACAAGATTCAATATTTTTCATAAGCAAGTTTTCTTTTGAAGCTGCAAGCCGAATTTCTTCCGCGCAGTCCGCACAAAGATTGTGTGTTTTGTCGTAGCAGTCCGCGCAAACAAACTTCTGGCACTTTTTGCAGGTAAAGCCGTCCAAAAGCAGAATGTGCTTTCCGCAGCTTTCGCAGGTTCGGATTTTTGAAGTGCTGTCGTCTTTTTTTATGAAAGTCGCATCGCCTTTTACGTGAATATCTTCTTTGCTTCCATAAACATCGCCAGCAATTACATTTTTGTTGCCAAGATTCAGCCCAATATTTCGCAAAACTTTCTGCCCGCAGTCAGGACAAAAATCAGCATCAAAAGCAAGCTCAAATCCACAATTTTCACATTTCATACTTCTACCAATCTTTCTTTTCGCCCAAAGTTTTTAACTGCTCTGAAATTATGTTTTTGTAATCTGCATTCTGCTCTTTTATAAGCTCGGATTTTTCATCTTTTGATTTTGACTCGGCATCTTTTAAGTGTGCATCTTCCTGCATTGAGCGGATTCTTTCGTCGTTCTGGAGGCGCATTTTTTCAAGCTCAAAATTCATTTCCTGTTCACGAAGCATCATTTCGCGCTCAGCGTCAGCGTCTTTTCTGGCGTTCCTGATTTTAAGAGCTTGCTGCAAAAGCTCCATCTGATTCTGCATTTCTTCTTTGTCTTGCTCAAGCTTTTTTGAAAAACGCTCATCATCATAAGAATCCTGAATTTTCTGCTTTTCGATTCTGTGATTCAGCTCCGTTTTCTCAAGCACAGTTTCCCGCTCCATTTCAGAAAGTGCGTTCTCGTGCTCAATCTTTTTGTATTCCTGCTCAAACTGATTTGAAGTCTGGAAAGTTTCAAAAGCCGCCTCTTGTCGCTGTTTTTCAAGCTCGCGCTGTTTTGTTTCTGCTTCAAAGTCTTCGCTTGATTTTTTGATTGAAGAAAGATTTTCGTTCCGAGCTTCAAACTGAGAAAGCTCAACCAGCTCGAAACATGGGTAAAGTGATTTGAATTTTTCTTTTAACGAATTAAAGACTTCACTTGCAACAGTTTTTCCTTTTAAGATTTCCTCAGCGGATTTTTCATAAAGGGAATCTGTGAGAACTTTCTTTACAAGATTGCTGACAGTTTCTTCAATCGAAGCGATTTCAACAGAAGATGAATCAGAAAGGAAGGTTTCTAGAAACAGCTTTTCGTCATTTACGCGGCAGAGAAGCTGTGCGTCAACATCAAAGAAAGCTGAGTTAAGTTCAAGGTTTTCAAAAGAAAATGAAAGCGGGAACACGGCTTTTTTAACGATTGTGATAGAAGCGTTTGAGTCATTTGAAATCAGCTTTTTAAGCCCGCCAAAAATTCCGCTGTTACCTTGCATTTTTGAAAAATCATTGAAGCCAGAGCCGATTTTAATATTTCCGTTTTTTGTAAACGCAAAGGCAAAAACACCTTCAGGAATATTTACGGAAGAATATGAATTGTAAGCGGCAATGTTTTTTTCAGAAAAATATGCTGCAATTTCATTTGATTCAAGGTGTAGGTCAAGCGTTTCACTTTTTGCTTTTGCTGAAACAGCAGCGATTTTTGCCCCGCAGTACTGGCAGAATTTTGCGCTGTCACTAATCTCTTTGTTGCATTCAGGACATTTCATTTGATTTCTCCTTTGATGTCTTTTGTGGAATATTTCAGAACCGAATTTTTCTGTAAGTTGTTTTGTCACTTATTTTTAATTCAGCATTTATAATTATTAAATGTACAGTATTTTTTTATAAAAAGATAGATTAAAATGTAAACAATCCTCGAAAATCAGAAAACTGTGTTAGAATAATTGCATGAATGACAGTTCCTTCTTGGCGGTTATCCCGAAGTCATAAAAGGAGTTGTGTCTCAGAAAGATTTTTATGCGAGTTACATTAAAACTTACATTGAGCGTGATATTCGTAAGCTCACGCAGGTTGCCGATGAGACGCAGTTCATTCAGTTTATAACAGTTGCGGCTTCCCGGACGAGCCAGCTTGTGAATTACGGCGATATGGCGAGGGAATGTGGAATCAGTGAAGTTACTGCAAAAAAATGGCTTTTGCTTTTGGTGACGAGCGGGCTTGTTTATCTCTTGCGGCCTTATTCGGCGAATGTCGAGAAGAGAGTCGTAAAAACTCCGAAGCTTTATTTTATGGACACAGGGCTTGCTGCTTATCTGACCCGCTGGGCAAGCCCAGAAGTCATGCAGAGTGGTGCGATGGTCGGGGCTTTTTTTGAGACTTATGTTGTTGGTGAAATCATAAAATCTTTTGCGAACAATGGTGAGGACGCTCCGATATATTTTTACCGTGACAAAGACAAAGTTGAAATTGACCTGCTGATAGAAGAGAATAACACTTTGTATCCAGTTGAAATCAAAAAAACGGCTTCTCCGAATTCTGAGGATGCCAAAAACTTGTACATAACTTCCCGAATCAAAAATGTGCAGATTGGCCAGAATGTGATTTTGTGCAACACCGACAAAGTTGTTTCAGTTCAAAAAGGTGATGTTACGGCTCTCGCAATTCCTTTGGAGTTCGTGTAGAAGTGATGGTTTTTAACAATTCGCAATTTTCTTATAGAAAAAAAGGTGAAAAGCCTCTATAATTCGCGCTGTATGAAAAAAATCCTTTTATGTATTTTGATTTGCTTGATTCTCCTTGTTGTTTTCCATGAAAAAATAATCATGGCTCTATGGCTTAAATATGACAAAGCAAATGATTTCGAGCCAGAATCGAGCAATGAACTTCCTGCTGCTTCTCAGACAGCTCCTGAATCAGAAGAATCGTCAATCTCTGAAGCGAGTGTCGATGATACGGCTAGTAGCGATGAAAATTTGAAAGTCAAAACATTTGCAGGCGACCTTGATAGAGATGGAATTCAGGATGAACTTACAGAAACTTCAAGATACATATTCACAAAAGATGAGTATGGCGAGGATCTTCATAAGGATTTTGAGACAGTTGAAATCAGATTGCTGTCTGGAGACGGAAGCGTAAAAAAAGAATATAAGTTTACAGATAATTACGACTTTGCTTACGAAGAGCTTGATGGCGGCATTTGTTATAATGTTGAAAATAACAGGGTTGTCAGGTCGTTTGTTGCTGGACAACATTCTTATAAAACCTATGAAGATTCTTATTACGAATATGATTATGAAAGCGACAACTGGATTCTGGCAGAAATCAACATCCTGATAAATCCTATGCGCGAAGATGAAACTCGTGAGGAACATGAAATCATTAAAAATCAGAAAATCTATCTTTTTGACAAAGAAAAGGGCGAATTTTCGGGTCATTATTATCCTGGAGAATAAAAAATGAAGAAGTTTATTTTTGTCTTATTGTTCAGTTTTTGCGCGCTCTGTGCGTTTGCAAAAGAATATCGTGGAATGTACGTCAATTCGCGCGAGGGACTGAATATCAGAAAGTCGCCGAGCATGAGCGCAGAAAAAATTAAGGCTCTCAAATACGGCGAATATATTGGCGTGGTGGAAGAAGGCGAAATCGTAACAATCGACGGAATAAAAGCAAGATGGGCGAAAATCATCATAGACCACGACGGAAACGA
>CADCRJ010000292.1 GCA_902803735.1 uncultured Spirochaetaceae bacterium | reverse complement strand
CTGCTCAAGTTTTTTTATGAGTTTTGTGCTTTCTGCTGACAAAGCGTACGCTTTTGATGATGTAAAATCCTCTCTTATGAATATTTTAGATGAAAATAAATTTATAATGAATATTCCGCATATTATTGCAATGTTGAGCTTTGAAATCTTTATTTTTCCTTCAATTTGAATTTTGAGCAGTTCATACGAAAGTATTATAAAAATGACCGTAATTGAGCAAAAATACAAAAAATCCCTGCTGTCAAAAATTCCTGCTGAAATGGTTTTAAAGTGACTGTATGCGGAAAGTGCTGTCATTATTTTTACAATAAAAGGTGGCAGAACGACGGAGAATCGTTCTATTGCCGAGAGCACCATGCACAGCGAGAAAGCCCCTAAAAATGCTGATGTCTGGCTTTTTGAGGCTGCCGAGGCACAGATTCCTATTGCCGTAAAACTTGCCGTAAGAAAAATAGCTCCAATATAACCAAAAAGGACTATGCCGCCGTCGAGCTTACCGTACAAGGAGGCTGTCAGAACAAAAAAAAGGGTTGGCAACAGCATTATTAGGCTTGTGATGAATGCGGCGCTCGCTTTTGCAATAATCATGTCCATGTATGTGACTGGCATTGTGAGCAGGACTTCAAGGGACCCGCTCTTGCGCTCTTCCGAGATTTGCTTCATTGTGAGCGCGGGGATAAAAAAAGCGAGTGTTATGGGCAGACCTGAAAAGAAACGCTGCATATCGGCACGTTCTTCAAGAAAAAATGTGCTGAAAAACAAAAAAGCCGAGGTTCCGAGAAATAGTCCCGTCGCAATATATGCCACAGGATTGTAGAAGTAGGCGAGCAGCTCTCGTTTTGTTATTGCGATTATAGCCCTTTGTTGTTTTGTCATAGTTATTGTTCCTGTCTCTGCGAGAAATCATCTCTTGCCGTAAGGTTGTGGAATATGTCTTCAAGCGATTTGTGCCTTTGTGTCATTTCATATAAAGTCCAGTCAGTCTGCTTTACAAGGGAATATAACTGGGGACGAAGGTCCGTTCCTTGCTCTGGTCTTATTACGGCAGAGACGAATCCCTGCTTGCTGTGCGTTGCGTTTTTTATCAAGATTACGGATTTTATGTTCTGTACACGGGTAAGCCCTTCAAGAAGCTCCTGTTTTGTGCATCCGCCCAGCTGAATAAAGATGTCGCCTCGCAGATTATGCTTCTTTAGCTTTTCCATTGAGATGTCAGCGGCAATCCGACCATTTGCGACTATAATCGAGCGGTCGCACATCATTTCAACCTCGCTAAGGATGTGGGTTGATATGATGACCGTTCGTGTCTTGCCAATCTCTTTTATAAGTGAGCGTACTGATGAAATCTGATTCGGGTCAAGTCCGCTGGTTGGCTCGTCCAAGACAAGAATCTGCGGGTCGTTCATTAGGGCGTGGGCGAGTCCGAGCCTTTGCCTGTAGCCACGGCTCAACTCTCCAATGTTTTTGTGCATGACAGGAAGGAGGGCACATTCGCTTGCGAGCTTTGAAATTCGCTCCTCTTTGTTCAGCCCGTAAAGTTCCGCAATGTATGACAGGTATTGCTCTACAATCATGTCGCTGTAAAATGGAACGTTCTCTGGCATATAACCGATTTTTGATTTTGCCAGTTCAGGTTCCTGTGTTATATCCTTTCCGTCAAGCATAATCTTGCCTGAGTCGGGCTTCAGGAAACCTGTAATCATTTTCATTGTCGTAGTCTTTCCTGCGCCATTTGGTCCTAAAAGTCCTACGATGTGGCCTTCCGAGATTGAGAATGAAATGTCGTTTACAGCCTTGAACGTCCCATAGGACTTTGATATATGCAGGACTTCCAGCATTTGACCTTCCTGTTTGCTCTTTTAGCTTAAAGGCTTAGGGCTGACTTTGGAATGCTGTAGACTGAGCCGCAGTTATGGCATGTTACCGTAATCGGGTCTGGGTCTTTTGCGATTATATCGGCAAGCTCTTCTTTTGGCAGGTGCTTGATATGTTGAGTGTAAAGCTCTGCGTTGCAAGGACAGTCAAAAATTACGTCACGTGTAAGCACGGCTTTTGGGTTGAATTCCCTAAAAAGTCCGTAAATCACATCGTCCATGTCGCCGCCTTCTGCAAACCACTTGCCGATTGAAGGCATTGCTGTAAACGCCCGCTCTGCTCTGGTTATAAGCTCATTTGCCTCTGCTTCTTTTTCTTCTGAGCCAGAGCTTTCTGTTTGCGCGCTTATCTTTGACTTGCCGCCTGCAGCTGGCACGTACTGAAGGAACATTCCGCCTGCTCCAATAACCCTACCTTGCTTGTCAAACTGAATGCTCGTGTTGAAAGCCGTATGAATCTGCTCGCTTTGTTGAAAATACCAAGCGAGGTCTTTGGAGATGTTCTTGTACATGATTTCTACCGTTCCAACCTGCGGAGCTTTCATTCCCTCGCCAATGCGTGAGATTGTGAGCGTACCGTCACCGAGGAAAGGTGTTAAATCCCAGTTTTCAAGGGGCTTTTCAACAGGTATATGGTCTTGGAATATGTAGCCGCGGACATAGCCAGTAGAATCTGCCTCAACGCTGAATCCAGCTGCAGGCCCGTTCGTGTCGTATCTGAAGGTCAAGTGCTCGCGTCCTTTCATCGTAGGAATGAGCAGAGCTGCACAAAGCTCTGCCTGTCCTAGCACGAGAGTCTCAAGAATGCCTAGATTGTGGTTTGCGCGCATTTGGTTTACCATGCGTGTTCCGTTATAGAATGCGCCGCGGAACTGTCCGTCAGCCATAATGAACATTGTCATCTCGTCTTTATGTATGGAATCAAGATGTTTACATAAATCAGAATCAAGAATAGGTGCTTTAATCATATATCCAATATAATGGAAAAATTTAATAATGGACAGTCTAAGTGTGCTTTTATTGCAGAGTGCGAATTTTTTCATTGAATTTTCTGCAATGTTGCGATATGGTGGAAAATAGAGGATACTTGAAAATTTTTTAAGCGTCCCGATTAGTTGAGGTAGACTTATGTCTAAAAAAATTTATGCTGGCAACCTTAGTTTTGCCACCACAGAAGACAGACTGAGCAACTTGTTCGGTCAGTATGGTGAAGTTCTTTCGGCTTCTATTATCAAAGATAAGGTAACTGGTCAGTCTAAGGGATTTGGATTTGTAGAGATGTCAGATGACGTTCTTGCGGACAAGGCTATTGACGCCTTGAACGGAAAAGAAGTCGATGGCCGTAGGATTCGTGTTAGTGAGGCGCAGGACAGACCGCGCAGAAACTCTTTTGGCAGGGATTCTTATGACCGACGCGGCGGAGATGATGACCGCAGAAGCTACGGACGAAGAAATGATTTTAGTCGCGGAAGCCGAGGTGATTACAGACGTGACAACAGAGGTGGCTATAGAAACAGCGAGAGAGGCTATCGCTCGTCTGATTTTAATGAATTCTAATACTATTTAATAATAGATTTGTTCGGAAACAGCGGGCAAGTTCAGTTTGAAAGTTATGATTGTTCGCTGTTTTTTTACCGATAATAGAGCTGTTCGGAAATTTTTTTTTCGAACAGCTTCCTGACCAAATGATGGATTTTCGGAAGTCTCAAAAAAAATTGTAGAGACATTCTTTAAAATAATTTTACAGAGGTGCCGCATGTACCGAGCAAAAAGGCGTGTTGCTTTGATACTTATTGATGTCATTGCATCGATTATTTTCTTGTTCATAGCTGTGTCCATTGTGCCGCAGACAAAAATAAACGATTACAGGACATATTCAAATGTCTTTCCTACTATTGTAGTATCGATTCTTTTTGCTTTGGTTCTGTTTACATCTACAATGCTGTATTATCGCGTACGGCATAAGATTGAGAAACTCTCGCTTGAGACAGGTGCTACAGCTCTTCTCTCAAAATTTATTGACAGGCTGCGTTTCTGCTATTCATTGGATGATTTGTATGTCGCAATCAGCGAGATTCTTGAGAATGAGGCTGATTGTGCAATTTCTTATATAGACTGTTCTGCAAATTATGTCTTGTACAACAGCCCTAACAAAATCGCTACGGACAGTACTCTTTTAAAGGCTCTCAACGAGAACTACAAGATTAACTGGCCTGATGGCATTTTCTTCTTTGATGATACAGGCTCCCTTGCAGGCGACACAAATTACAGCCGAGGTTTCTTCTTCTCGAACAACTGTGAGCATTTCTTTTTCTTCTGCCGTTATCTCTATTTGTTTGACTTTGAGATTTATTCTAGGCTTTACGAGGAATTTGTTCGTTTCCAGAGCCGCTCTCGAATTATTTCGAGCCTTTCTGAGATTTCCGAACTGTCGCGAGAGTGGGCGCAGCTGGCTGAGACCCAGCGTTCATTCCTTCCTGCTACATTGCCTGATGTAAAACGCGTAAAATTCGCCGCATATTTCCGTCCGCTCATAAATGTTTCCGGTGACTACTATACAGTTATTCCTATTGATGAGCACAAGACGTTCATAATGCTTGGAGACGTATCTGGTAAAGGTATGGCGGCGGCTCTAGTAATGGGTCTCGTTATGAATACCGTAAAAATCTCTGAGAACAAGGAAGATTTGGTCGGTACAATCAATGCTATTGATGCTTCCATAAAAAATATGCATTTGCAGGACAAATACACGGTTTTGTTCATGGGAATCATTGATACCGAGA
Organism: uncultured Spirochaetaceae bacterium; assembly: GCA_902803735.1. Taxonomy (GTDB): domain Bacteria; phylum Spirochaetota; class Spirochaetia; order Treponematales; family Treponemataceae; genus Treponema_D. The sequence continues at coordinate 20,579 of CADCRJ010000292.1, read as the reverse complement.
AAATGAAGATTACTTATATCAACGCATCAATGTCTGACCCTATCATTGTTACCCGCTCACCTGATGGATACAGGATTAAGCCGCTTTCTTCAAACTGCTCGATTGTCGGCATTATTCCTCTTGATGACATAAAAGTCGCCGAGCAGAGGCTTTTCTCTGACGACCTTATTCTGATGGCTTCAGACGGTGTTTCAGAGGTTATGAACGAGGAGAAAATTGAGCTTGGAGATACCGAGTTGTACAAAGATACGATAAAGGCCAGCGCGACAAAGGAGCCGCAGGAATTTATCAATGACATTGCTGATTTGGTTATGCGCTATAATGGTGACGGTCGTCTCCATGATGATGTTACGATGCTCGTTGCGAAAATTCAGAGGTAAAAAATGATTTATGCACTTATAAATTTTTCTTTTGCAGGTCTTTTGATATGGCTTGCTTATTTTACGGACGTTCGCACGGGAAAGCAGAATTCTTCTAATCCGCTCATTGTTATGGATATAGTGCTTTCTGTTGCCTGTATAATGATGGGCTTTGCCATAATGTCATCGCTTGCAGCCCCTGCCAGACTTACGTTCTTTATTTGTCAGATTGTAGTGCTTTTTGCAGGTGCTTATTCGCTTCAATATTGTTTATATTGCTTGCATTTTCCTTCATATGAATGGTCTACTCAGGCAAAGGTTATTGACTGGATTTTGATTGGCGTAAGTGCATGGGTAATTTTTAGTAAATTTACGGCTATTAATATTACTGAGTATATTGGCTTGCGTATTGAGGCCAAGCCATTGTTCTCTGGCCGTCTTACTAACTATTTTCCGTACACTTGGTATGATTTGTACAAAGTCGTTCTGATGATTGGACTTCCGTCTTTGTCAGCTATAATCATGATGCTCCGCTCTGAGACTAGGACAAGCCGCCTTGACCATCAGAAAGTTTCCTTGAATGCAGGTGCTTTGATTGCAGCTTGGGTTTGTGTTTGGTGTATAAACAAATCGATTGTCCGAGTTCCTATGTTCTCGACGATGTTGTTCGGTTCCCTTGTTGTTGCGCATCTTATTCTTATACATTCGGCTTTGCAATCGTTCCTTTATGACAGACGGTTCCTTCTCGGTCTTGCTATTCAGATATTCGGCGGTTTTATTGTTCCTGCCCTTATCGTAGGATTCGTGTTCCCGCTTGTCTGGAAAATGCACGTTCTTACACCGAAAAAGTTCTATTTCATTATGATTATAGTGATTGCGTTTGCATATTTTGCATCGTATCAGATTCTTAAATTCTTGGAGAAAAAGGGAAAATTCAGGAGTAACCTGTACGCAGCGGCTTTTGAGAACGACCTTTCGCTCATGGACTACAGCGATGACCCTGAGCAGATTGTAAAAAACATGTCGGATATTTTCAAGCGCAATATTGGTATTTCAAGTATGCGCATTTTGATTGACAACGGCAATGAAGAGCTGGAGTCTTTCTATGACGAGGAGGGTGTGAGCAAAATGCGCCTTAGCATAAAGCTTCCTTTGTTCGACTCCCTGCTCAACCAGAACAGCCAGATTGTATTCCGCAGTGCAGTTGAGAACGGCTACCAGTTCCTTTCTGTAAAGAATGATCTGTTAAAATTCCTGAACGACGCAAATTCGGATGCTATTGTGCTTCTTAACGAAGGTCGCCATTTGCTTGGTATAATCGTTCTTGGCCAGAAAGCCGCTGGAAACATTTTCTCTGATTACGACTTTGAAGTATTTACAAAATTGTACTCATATTTCTTCGTATTCGGCTATTACATGAAGAATATTGGTAACCAGGAAATCGTTGGTACTGTAAACCGAGAGGTTCATATGTCTGAGCAGATAATTGACTCTATTCAGGGCAATATGGATCCAATCAAGCACAAGAAGTATGACGTTGGTCACATTATGATTCATGCTCATAACATTGGTGGTGAGTTCATTGATTTGATTCGTCTAAATGAGGAGAAGCACATTTTTGTAATGGGCGATTTGAGTGGAAGGGGTATTTCCGCTTCTATGAACATGGTCATCGTAAAGTCTATTATACGTACGTATCTCTATGATACGCCTGATTTTAAGCTTCTTGTTGAGAACGTAAACAAATTTATTCGCTTTAATTTGCCAAAAGGTTCTTTCTTTGCGGGAATCTTTGGTCTTATAGATTTTTCAGACAATACCGTTTACTACATTAACTGCGGAACACCAGCCCTGTTCTTGTATAACCGCTCATTCAACAACATCGTCGAGATTCAGAGCGAGGGGCACGTACTCGGCTTCGTAAAGGATATAAGCCCGTACATCAAGGTAAAGAAGGTTCAGCTTAAACCTGGCGATATTCTCGCAACTTGTACTGATGGTCTTGTTGACGCACATTCTTTGCGTGGAGAGACGTTCGGAAAAGAGCGCATTCAGAAGCTTATTACTGATAACATTGGTTTGTCCGCACAGAAAATTGTAGAAGCTGAGTATACAAACCTTGTTGAATTCGTTTCTCGCGAACTTGAGGACAACGTAAGTATTTTGGTTCTTAAGCTTTTGCGTTAGGTCTAATTTATGGAGAATTATTATGGAACAGCTTGGAATTCGTGAAAAAAATGGTTCAAACTATGTTCTTTTTGAAATTGAAGGAAACCTGAATTCCTATACGATGCAGGAATTTTCTGAAAAAGTTTACACAAACATAAAAGAGCGCATTGTGATTGTTGATATGGAACGAGTTACTTCTATAGACTCTACAGGCGTAGGTCTTATCATGGCTGCGTTTAACGACGGCGAGGAATTGTCGCACCATTTTTATATTATGAACCCTGCGTCTTCTGTGCGTAACGCTCTTGATAATACAGGTTTTGGCAGTTTGTTCCATTTTATTCATTCGGTGACAGAAATTGACTAAGTTCACTTATATAGCATTCCTTGTTTTTATGGCTTTTACAGCGCTTTCTTGTACAAAATCCATAGAGACTGCTGAGATGATTACATTTGAGGCTCCTGACCTGTATCTTGCAGCAAAGGCTTCACAGCCCCTAAATCCAGAGATAGAAAAGCTTGGCAGGGTTCTTTCTAGTATGAGCGAGAGATGCAAGAAAGCTATGCCAAATGGTTCCCCTGAGGAATTCCTTGCAGATTTGCAGCGCGTTCTGGATGCTGATTCTGATGATTTGCTTTTGCTTTGCGATAAGAAACATTATCTTCCTGATGGCTACGAGCCTGAAGATTTGGTCCTTCTTGAATCAAACGAGAATTATAATGTGAACCGCAATAATTTGTATTTGCGAGTTCCTGCAGAGCGTGCTCTGCGTAAGATGGGAGCAGCTGCAAGGCGGCTGGGGCTTACGCTGCTCGTAAGCTCTTCATACAGAAGTTACGACTATCAGGTTACTGTTTACAATCGGCTGGTAGAGCTTGACGGGCAGGAAGAGGCTGACCGAGAGAGTGCAAGACCTGGCACAAGCCAGCACCAGACTGGGAGTGTCGTTGATTTTGGTTCAATTGACAATGACTATGCCCAGACACGTGTCGGAAAATGGCTTTTGGAGCATGCCGCAGAGTTTGGCTGGAGCTTGAGCTTTCCTGATGGCTATGAAGATGTTACTGGATATAGGTACGAGTGTTGGCATTTCCGCTATCTTGGAGAAGAAGCCTGTGCATTCCAAGAAAAGTGGTTCGGCAATATACAGCAGTTCATGCTTGAATTCATTAATGCGTGGAGGACGATGTAGCACTTACGGATTGCTGGTTCAGTCCGTACTGTTCTGGTGCATGATGATTTCCATGCCCCGCAGGCTCAATATGAACCATAATGTCATAAATGTCTGGGATTGACTCTTTTATTGCAGTCTCAACCTTTTCTGCAATTTCGTGAGCATCGTGCACGCTCATGCTTGCATCTACTTCAATGTCAAGGTCAATGTCCCATTTTGAGGCAATCTTGCGGATTCTTGCCCTGTGAGGGTTCGAGACGCCTTTTACGCTTGTCGCCGCATTAAATAAAAGCTTGTACAGCATTTTGTCGGTATTCCCGTCCATAAGTTCCCTGTTTGTGTCAGAAAAAATCTCGAACGCACTTTTTAATACCCAAATACTTACAATTAAAGCTACGGCAGGGTCTAAAAACGGTTTTTCCAGTATTTTTGACAATAAAAGACCGATAAGCACAGAGGCTGACATTACAATGTCTGCCTTCATGTTCTTGGCATTTGCGAGAACCATGGGGCTTCCGCTTTTCTTTCCGAGAATTATCTGGCTAAAAGCGAGCAGGGATTTTCCTCCTATTGAGGTTAATGCCGCAACTATTGCAAGCGTGCTGTTTTCTATGTTTGCCGTGTGGAAGATAAGCTGCTTTATTGATGAAATGGCAAGTTCCATGCCTGCAAAAAAAATCATAAAGGCAAGAACCATTGTTGCGACGGTCTCTGCCCTGCCGTGTCCCCAAGGATGCTCGTCATCGCTTGGCATAGCAATGACATTGCTGATTAATATTGTTACAAGCGCAATGACCGTGTCCGTCGCGGAATCAATACCGTCGCCCATTACTGCGAGACTGCCAGAAAAATATGCAAAGCATAGTTTTAGGGCACAAAGCAGAAGATTCCCGAACAAAGCGATTGAACCTGCTAGTTTTATGAGATAAGTCCTGTTATTGGTTTGTTGTTCACTTGTCATAACTTTATTATATCCTATTTTTTGTGTTGGAAACAGATACCCATAACAGACTTGTAACTTGCCTAAAAAAAAAAAAAAAAATATAATAGAATTATGTGTCGTATTTTTTTCATTTTTCTTTGTTTTATTTTATTTTCTGTTTTTCCGCTTTTTGCAGGTCAGACAAACAATCTTGTTACGGCGGCAGAACCCTACGGCATTGATTTTTCACAATTGCAGGGGAGTGTGCAACAAGTTACTGAATACAGGGGCGAGAAAATTGACAAGCTTGTTAAGTATTCGGTTCAGGAGTTTTCTGACAACAGAATCTTGAATTCGACGGTCTTTGACCAGACTGGCAATGTACGGGCGGTCACGAAGTATGATTATGATTCGGCGGGCAAGCTCCTGAGTATTACAGGAACCGATTCCGCGGGTTCCGTAAAATGGTCTTATCAATATTCATACAATGAATCGGGGCTTCAGACGGAAGAAAAGTCCTATAATTCTGCGAACGTGCTTGAGGGCAGAATCACATTCAGATATGACAAAAACGGCAGAATGCTGGAGCAGCGTACCTACAATGGAAGCGGAGAGCTTACCCTAAAACGGACTCTTGTCTACAATGAGCTGGGGCAGGTTTCTTCTGATAGCTCCCAGTATGCCGACGACAAGCTTTTGAAGCGTATGATTTTTACATACACAAAGAAAGGCTCCGTCTTGCAGGAAGACCATTTTGACGCGACTGGATTTTATGAGCGAATTGATTATTCCTATGGAGACACGGGCAGACTAAGCGGTTTTGTTAATATTGGCAAAGGTTCCGTGATAAATTCCCGTACTGAGCTTACATATGGCGCGACAGGAAAAATTGCGCGAGAAAAAATAACTAATGGCGATAATATTCAGAATGATATTGTTTATACTTACGATTATAACGAGAACTGGATTGTAAAATTTGACGGGAAATCTTACACATTCCGAGAAATCGCCTATAAGGGGTAAGCAATGCAAACAATTTTGCTAGTGGAAGATAATCCCCTGATTACAGAGGCTGTTTCTGGCTATTTGCAGCTGGACGGCTTTAAGACGATTACATTTGATAAGATTGCAGGAGTCCTTGATACAATAAAAAGCGGCTCCGTTGACCTTGCTATCCTTGACATAATGCTGCCAGACGGCAACGGTTTTATGCTTGCAAAGGACATAAGGGCAGTCTCGGATATTCCGCTCATTTTTTTGACAGCAAAGGACAGCGAAAGCGACCGTATTCTAGGCTTTGAGGTTGGTGCGGATGACTATGTGTGCAAGCCGTTCTCGACAAAGGAGCTTGTTCTGCGTGTCCATGCGCTTTTAAAACGCTCTTCTGCTGCTTCTGGCAAAGCTCAGAAGTCTTGCACATGGACTCTGAACGCAGATACTCTCTCAATTGACACAGATTCCCATTTGCTGTTTGTGAATGGGGTCGAGGTTAATCTGACGGGGGCAGAATGGAAGATTTTCAACCATCTTAGTTCACATGAAAATCAGGTTTTCTCACGCGAGACACTTCTTTCAATTTGTCTTAATTACAGCTTTGAAGGCTCAGAGCGTACTATAGACACACATATAGCGAATCTTCGCACAAAATTAGGCTCCAGCGAGTGGATTGGAACTGTCAGGGGCTTCGGCTACCGTTTTAATGGAATTCCAGTAGAATGAAAACAATATTTAAGAGGCTTTTTGTAGGGCATCTTCTGGCTTCATTTGCCGTACTTATAATGATGTCCGCGATTTTTGTGGTTGCTATTGAGACTTCGATTTCTCATTGGAACAGGGATGAGGCTCAGGATATGGTGAAGGTGCTTTCACCTGTCATCGCAAAGGTTTACAGGCTTTCTGGCAGTCTTGAGGTGAATGCTCTTGAGCCTGCCCTTATTCCCTATGCTACTAACTCAATGTACATCTATGTCTTTGATACAGCAAAGCATCCTATATTGCTGCTTTATCGCGGTCAGGTTGTAACACAGGAAGCCGTGGAGGAGCAGGTTGGTAACCTATCAGCGTTTCTTGTGCTTAATGCTCCTGTTGCCGTAAAGGACAATGATACGGTTATATGCTATTTGTCAGTTAACAGCCAGGATTTTCTTACATACAGGGCAAACCGCCAGTTTATTGGCACAATGCGAACATCGCTTGCCGCTGGTGCTATCACCGCGTTTTTGATTGCGCTCGCAATCTCGCTTTTTATTTCCTCAACTTTCTCAAAGCAGACAACCGCACTAGTTTCTGCCATTACCGCACTTGGTAATGGCAAGCGCAATATAACTTTCAGCCGCTCAAATACGGCGGAATTTGACATGATTGCCTGCTCAGAGGAGAAATTGCAGGAACAGCTTGTAAGAGAGGAATCCCTGCGGCGTCAGTGGATGCTTGATGTCTCCCACGATTTGCGGACTCCTGTCACGGCGGTAAAGGTTCAGCTGGAAGCGATTATTGACGGGGTTCTGCAAGCCTCTGAGACTCGCATGAAGAACCTTCTTGCCGAGCTTAAGCATATAGAGCAGCTTGTCAACAACTTGCATGATTTGAACCGCTACGAGTCACCTGAGATGCATATACAGCCTGTTGCGATTCCTCCGCATGATTTTGTGAATAATCTTGAGGAGGAATTTTCAGTCTTTATGAGCCAGAAAGAGCTGAACGGTGTCTTTGAATGCCTTGTGGATGAGCCTTTCCTTGCTGATGAGTTCTTGCTGCAGAGGTTTGTTTCCAATATCTTGCAGAATGCCGTAAAATATACCGAGAAAGGCGGAGAGATTATTTGCTCCGTAAATCAAAGCCCAAATAAAGACGTTGTTTTTGATGTTCGCAATACGGGCACGTTGAGCGAAGAAACCGTAAATCATGCGTTTGACCGTCTATACAGGGGCGATAAATCACGTACAGACGGCGGTTCCGGTCTTGGGCTCTCGATTGCAAAGGCTATTGTTGATTTGCACCACGGCTCAATAACTATGAAAAACGACAACGGCTATGTTTGTGTCACTATCATGATTCCTGCGACAACATAAAAAAACACCCCAAAAGACTCCTCCTGCCTTTGGGGTGAACTTTGCTTCTGTGTGGGGGCTTTGCGGGTGATTCCTGTTGCGGGTTTTAAGCCGCAACTTCCGCTGCCAGTGCAAGTTTTTCTTTATAATTGTTACGATTCTTCATCAATGCGGGTTCATGTGTTTCCTCCGCAATGAGCAGCAATCCTGTTATATAAAATATTATTCCTGCTTTTTTGCTTGAGCTAAGTACAGAGAGCGGAATTGCAAGCGTAAGACCTGCAATGACAGGCAGATAGCACAATATGTTTTCAGGATAATAAACCATAAGACACATACTTGCAATCAATCCTGCCAAGCATTGCCACCAGTGTGCTCTTAACGCTTCCGTAAAGAAAAGCCTGTCCATGCTTCGGCACTGAGCATTCCAGCCAGAATCCATGCCAAAAACTATCTCCAAGATGTTTTTCGTGTTAAAGAGCATTGTTATCGGGGCAAACAAGCAGGATGCGATTATTTCAATAAGCATGCTTAGAGTTATGCCTTTTTTGCCACCGCAAAGCGAGCAAGTCTCTTTGCTTGCGATTGAACTGAACCATCCAAAGATTTTTGGAATGAACAGAACTGTCATTGTGTAAACCGAAAGAAGGTTCATGCTGCTTATATTTACGCTGTTTGCCTCTACGTTGTTTTTCACAAGAATCAGCGTTCCTACTGCAATAAGCAAAAGCCACAGCACAGACGAAACATATCCCATGATTCCGACAGCAAAGTGAAGTCTGTTCCAGAATGAAAGACCTTTTGCTCCGATTACCTTTAAGTGTTGCAAATTGCCCTGCGTCCAGCGGCGGTCTCGTTTTGTCTGTTCAAGCAATGAAGGTGGAGTTCCCTCCCAGGAACCTGTAAGTTCTGGTGCTATCCTTACTTTCCAGCCGTTTCTTCTGATAAGGGCAGCTTCAACAAAGTCGTGCGAAAGAATGCTTCCGCCAAACGGCTTCTTTCCTTTTAATACGGGCAAACCGCAGGATTCTGCAAAGGATTTAATCCTTATCAATGCGTTGTGTCCCCAATAGTTGCCTTCGTTTCCAGCCCATGCGGCAATTCCTGCGGCGTTTACTTTGCCATACACTCTTCCTGCGAACTGTTGCAAGCGGGAGAAAAAGTTCAACTCGCCGCACAAAACAGGAACTGTCTGTAAAATGCCAAGCTTTGAATCTCCTTGCATTCTTTTTACCATAGTTTGTATTGTCTCTGCTGACATAAGACTGTCAGCGTCAAGAACTAGCATATAGTCATAGCCACCTCCCCATTTTTTGATAAACTCTGCGATGTTTCCGGCTTTTTTTCCTGTATTGAACGCTCTGTTCCTGTACCACACAGGCATTACGTTTGCGAGCTGTTCCCTAAGGAGTCTGAACTGCCGTTTTTCATTCTGAATGATGTCCAGATTGTTTGTATCAGAAAGTATTACTATTTCAAAATTTTTTGCGCATTTTTTCTTCTGCAAGTCCATAGCCATTGCTTCTAGCGAAGAAAGACTGTCTTCCGTATTCTCGTTGTAAAGCGGCATTACGATTGCAGTCTTTGATGTACCAAGCTCGTCTTCTTGCCAGCTGTCTTTTATATGCTTGAAAATAATTCCTACAAAGGCGTTTGCAGCCGAAAATGAAATCCATAAAAGCGATAGTGTAAAAAGCAAGTAGAAAATCTTAAAAAGCACAATATCAAGTGATTTTCCCAAAAGAGTGTACAAGAAAATGTTTCCAATTCCTGTGAATATTAATGTTCCACCAATCAGCAGGCATCTTGCAAGAATCGTTCTTTTTGAGGCTGGCAACGATATTTTCTTGTCGAACTTCGCTAAATTCTGCTCTTCCATGTTAAGCCCAGTCGTAAAGGGCATGAATTCATAATTTTGTCTTTTGTTCATTTTTTACTCTCCCCATCTGTAAAGCCATGTTTCTGAAATCTGCTTGTTTTTCTTAAGAATCCTTGCCCTAAGTTCTGGGTTCGTTCCGATGTAGTCATGCAGCTCAAAGCAGAGCCTTACTCCTCCTGTAACAGGATTTTTCTCAATTCTTGCGTTTTTTATTGTGCCGCTTGAGCTTGATACATCTGCTGTAATATCTTCTATTTGAATTTGTTTTGGCTTTTCGTCAGCGGCAAAATCTACTACAAAGAGCCTGTAGTTCTTCTTGCCATAAGTTGGAAGACCGCTCCTTGATGAAATTGTTCGCAGCAAATTGCTTTTTGTTTCGTGTGTTGAAAAAACAAGTGTATAGTCAAATTCAAGAGGCTTCTCTTTTTGAACTTTTTCCTGTGCTTTCCAGAAAGAAACTATGTTGTCGTTAGTGTCATCAGGGGTTGGAATTTCAAGCAAATCCGCGCTTCCTTTTGGAAAATTTTTGCCAGGAATTATCCAAGCTGATGGCCTTGCTTCATAGTTCGTCTCAAAATCCTGATAGCCAATGCTGTTCCGCTCTCTTTGATAAAGTCCGAAACTCTGTGGAATTTCATTTGTAAAGCTTGAATACTCTACGTTACGAGGATTTCTGAGCTGTCTCCAGATGCATTCTCCGCTTTTAAGATTTGCGGCGAACCCGTCCGAGTCATGCGAGGCAGCCCTAAAATCGTCAATTGCAAAGTGGTTTGATTCGTTAAAGTAGAACATTGATGTTAGAGGAGCTATTCCGACTCCGTTAAGCTCTTCTCGTGCAAAAACTTTTGCGCATACATCTATTTTTGTCTCTTCTCCAGGAGTCACTATAAATTTGTAAGCTCCTGTCGCAGATTCGCTTTCAAGAAGTGCGTAGATTTCAAGTGTCTTGTCATTCTTCTTTGGTGTTAAAATCCAGAACGTTGTGAAGTCTGGAAATTCCTCTGTTTTTCCGTCATGCGGTTGTATTACAAGCCCTCTTGCAGAAAGTCCGTAGGCTCCTGACTTTGGTACTGCCCTAAAATACGAGGCTCCCTGAAATACCAAGAATTCATCCCAGATTTTGCTTGAATTAAGATGTGTTGAAACTCTGAATCCTGAGAGAGGAATTGATACAGAATCAGGAAGCTCTTTTCCCGAAGTGTTTATAAAAGAAGATTTTTGTGCTTTTATTTCTGAAACATTGCCGTTGTCTACTCTGTACAATGTGATTGGACGTGTGAAGTAATAGCCTGTAGGAAACAGCTGCATCCTGAAAGGACTGTCCGTGTCTGCGAATACTGATTTTGAGTTGTCAAAGCGTATGTTTCTGTATTCGTCATAAGTCAGTTTCAAAACATTTCCGTCGGATGCTGGTGTGTATGGTCTGCTTGCTAGTAACTGAGCCTGCTCTACAACGTTTGTAAATGTGAACTGGGCTTTTCCCGCACAGATTGGGCTCGTAATTGTGACTGTGAATATTGCAGTCAGAACGTAAAACTTTTTTTTCATGTTGCCTCCTTTTGAAGATGGCTCAGTATAAAATTCGATTGTCCAAAAACTATCTGCGTAATGTTAAGATTGTGTTAAGAAATGTGATTTATAAGCCATTTCTTGCATGAGAATTGTATTTCCTTTACTATTATGAATATGCGTAAATTTTTCTGTTTTTTGTTTTTTATTGCTTTTTATCCAGTCAGCGCAGAAAAGCTGACTTTTTACGCAGAAGGATTTTCTGGAAGAGTTGAGCCTGTTCCTGTTTCTATCGAGTGGAACCTTGGCTGGTTTGAAGAGTCCTCTTTTGCTTATAACCATGACCTTGCGCGTATTTCGGCACTTCTTGCAGACCTTGCTTATTCTGACGTTGCAGGGAATCCTGAGGATAACAATCTTTTGGCGGCGTACAAAAATCTTGGAGTCGCTGACGCTGATATTGAGATGTTCTACAATGTTGACTATTCTGACCCTTTATGGGGCAATGACCAGTGTGCTTTCAGCTTTGCTTCGCGCTCCCTGCCGAATGGCAAGAAGCTGCTTTTTGTTACGGTGCGGGGTACTCCTGGCAACTCCAACGAGTGGCTTTCAAACCTTAACGTTATGAATCAGAGCTGGGAGAACAGCGTTCTGCATGAAGGTTTCTCAAAAACCAGCCTGCGGGTATATACAAAGCTCCTTACATATCTAGTGAGCCACAAGATGAATCCTGCCGAAACTGCTGTTGTCATTACGGGGCATAGCCGAGGGGCTGCCGTAGCGAATCTTCTTGGAGCAAGCTTGAGGGAAACCAAGCTCTTTAATTTGGAGCGGGTCTATGTCTACACCTTTGCGGCTCCAAATGTCACTACATCCAAGATTAATACTGAAGAGGGTTATGATTATATATGGAACATCGTCAATGGCGAGGATTTGGTTCCATCCGTGCCGTTCAATATTGCTCAATGGCAATACAGAAAGTTCGGGCATATACTCACTTTGATAAACAACTGGAACGTTGACAGCGATTTTTATAACAATGACGCATTGCCAAGGATGAATGCCGTTTATGAGCAGTTTTCTGGGCATGAATTCCATCCGTTTACGTTCGGACCCTTTTTGCCTATACAGCTTGCGATGGTTGTGAACGCGGTAAGCGAGAATATCAAAATCTTTTACAACGGAAAGCTGAACCTTCATAAAAGGGCCGAGGCGATGATTTACAAACTTTTTCCTGTTCTGGACAAAAGCGGAGTCAAGAAAGAGGAGAAAGAAGAGGACGTGGATAAGAACCAGACTCTGGATGATAAAAAATCCGAGTCGTTGCTGGAGCATTGGCTTAATACTTTTGGCGGCGATGGATTTGCGGATTATGTAGAGACTGCCGCCGTTGACATGCACTCTTACGATGCCTATCTTTCTTGGATGCTCGCTATGGACGAGGGTGAGGTTTTCTCCGACGTAGGCTGTAAGCAGCTGATTATCTCTGGCAGCGCGAATATGGCTGTTCTTAGTATGGATGGTGAAATTCTTGCAAGAATCGATGAAGGTCACATTGTTTATTCTTCATTGAAAGGTAACAGTCAGATTTGTGCCCGCCAGCTTTCTCCTGATAAGGTCGTTATGGGAATTGCTGGAACTAGCAACGTTGATATTGTCATTGTGGAGACAAGTTTGTTTCCTAGCAAAGTTTCGCTGACCCTTGAACAGTATACGAGCGACGGAAGGCGTATCTCCGTGAGCGAGCCGCAGAAGTTTTATTCAAGACGCGGTACGGTTTATCATTTTTTTGCAGGCACTTTGATATTTGACGGTCAGCAGTTTGTAGTTGAGAAACTTGACAAAAAGACTGGAAAGCGGCTTGAAAAAGAAGCTGGGCTTCATAGTGACTTTACATTCTCTTTTACGCCTGAATTTGGCATGGACACTTGCAGGGACGCTTTTCTTGGTGCGAGGTTTGGGTGCAGGAACATATTTGGTACGGCTCAGATTGCAAGCGATTTTAGCAGAAACTTGATTGCTTCTGTTGGGTTCGGAACCCAGCAAAAGCTTTTCTGGCGTGTTTTGTTCGATATTCAGGCTGATGCGAATGCAATACAGATATTTAAGAACGATAACGAAGTGAAATTTTTCCCTGATTTGCAGGTTGGGCTTTCGTACCGTTTTTGGAGAAAGGCTCAGATTTTTGCATCTTGCTCATTTGACATGAGCATTAAAGATTTTAATGACGATGCTTTTACTTCTTCGGCAAGAAGAAATACATTTTGCAATTTCTCAATTAATGATTCCGTGAGCATATATCCAAGAGTAAGGTTTGGCATACGAATATAGCGTGAAAAATAGCTTAAAAGGGCAAACGTCGAGCTTTAAATCAAAACTCGACATTTGACCTATTACTTTATTAGCCGTATGTTATCAATGTATATATGAGATTCTTTGTTTAAGTCTATCCAGTTGTCGCTGTTTATAGAGATTCGACGCACATCGCTAAGTATGCCGGTAAATTCCCTAAAATCGTATACGACTGTGTGAACACCTTTGGGAATTAAGTATGACTGTGCTGCCTGACACCACTTCCATTCGTTGGTGGCTTGCAGAACCGCGTAGATATTGTATGTGTAGTCCTCTGGGTTGTAAATGTCAACGACAACGTATTTTGTGCCGCTCAAATCATTGGTTCCGTCATAGAACCAAGAGGCTGATTTTGACATTCCAGCTCCCATTGCTTCCATTGTAAGCTCCAGAGAATGTCTTCCTTCTGAAGCCCATTCCTTTGAAAGATTTGCCCCATTTGAGACTTTATGTACGCCGAACTGGTCATAGTCAAATCCAGCCCAAATCCAATAGTTTCCTTTCTCAAAGCCGTCGAACAGCACTACGTCTCCTTTTGGCAGCTCTTCATCAACCTGTGAGAATGCCGCAAACACGGCGGCAAACATCATAATCATAAAAAATAAGAATCTTTTCATAAAACGCCCTCCACCTTACTCAACCTTGAATTTATTCATTGCATCCTGAAGCTTTGATATGCTGTCAACATTCATTTCAACGCATTGCTGGGCTTTTCTTGAGAACTCGCTGATTGCGTCTGTTTTCTCGGTCATGTTCTTTACGTTTGTGTTGACCTCCGTCGTCATGTTAGCGATAGAATCCATTTCATAAGAGACTTGCTTGCTGCCTTCCATCATCTGGTCAGAGTCGTTCTTGACGTTACCTGTTATGCTGTTGATTGTGTGCATCAGCTCAAGGACTTGCTCACCGCCCTTGTTCTGCTGTTTCATAGCTTCGTCAATAACAAGCTCCTGCTCGCTTACAGTCTTTGTGAGCGAGAAAATGCTCTTGAACTGTTCCTGAACCTTCTTGGTCGAGTTGCTTACTTCATCAATAAGGTTCTGAACGTCTTTCAGCTCGTTCTGAATCTTAGTTCCCTGTGTGCTTGACTCTTCCGCAAGCTTTCTGATTTCGCCGGCGACGACTGAGAAGCCCTGTCCGCTTTCTCCAGCGTGGGCAGCCTCGATTGCTGCGTTCATAGCGAGAAGGTTTGTCTGGCTTGCTATGTTCTTGATTACAGAGGAAGCTTCCTGCAAATTCTTTGAGCGGTCTTGTATCTTTGCGGAAAGTGCCGCCGTATTGTCAATGAGCGATTGACCCATTTCTGAAGCTTGCTCCAGTAAATTAATTGATTTGCGGTTGTCTTCGAGAATGTTCGTTACGCTCCTGATGTTCGCGGTAATCTCTTCTACCGATGCGGAAGACTCGTTTACGCTTGCTGCCTGAATTTCAATATTCTCGTTGAGTTTTTTTATGTTCCTTACAATCTGACCGACCACGGAACGGGCTTCTTCAACACCTGCCGCATGTTCTTGCATCTGGTTCTGTATTGACTGGATGCTCGCAGTAATATCATCTACTGCCTGAGAGGTTTGCGACATTGAATCATTTAGCTCGTTTCCGATTCCGCTCATCGCTTGGCTTGAGATTTTAACTTCCTTAATTGAAGAAGAAAGCTTGTCCATAGTTTTGTTGAAACTCTCGCACATTGCACCAATTTCGTTCTCTTGGTGTGCGTGGAGCCTTACGGTCATGTCTCCGTCGCCCTCGCTTATGTTCTGCAACGCCTGTACAGTATTTTTAAGTGGCTTTGTGATGCGTGTTACAACAATGAATACGATTGTCATTACAATGATAATTTGCAAGAAGAAAGCAAAGCAAATGTTCCAGATTATGTGCCAGGCAGTTTCTTCTATTACATCTTGCGGTGTCGTTGAGATAAAATACCAGTTGTTTCCAGAGCGGTCTACGCGAGTTTTTATGATAGTGACGAATAGTTTTTCTTTGCCGATTTTTGCAGTAAATGATTGTGTTGTGCTGCCATCTTCATCATTTGTCTCAAAATAAGAGGTAAAATTTGTAAAAATCGAGCTTTTTGAGCCAGCCGTACTGCCGTCGCTTGCGGCAAGAATTGAGCCTGTTGAAGTGAGAAACTGGCAAGTTGTTCTCTTGCCGATTGAAGAGCCGTCCATCATACCTTCGAGTCCTGAGAGAACAATGTCAATTCCTGCAACGCCGTTATGTTGTCCGAGCGAGTTTTGTATTGGGGCAAAAACCTTTGCAGAAAGAACCGTCTCGCCGTCTAGGGTGATTATTGTAGGCTCGCTTATAAATGCAGCTGGGGCTTTTGTACTGGCTTCTATTTGCTCCTGCTTGAATTCGGTGACAATATCGTTTTTTATGCGACCGTTTTTGTCGCGGATATAATGAACTTTGAACTGACCCGTTGGATTGTCCATTTTGTCTGCTCGTTTTGAATCTTTGTGGTCAAACATGTTTGGAATCCAGTAAGCCCATGCAGAATCGATGGTAGTTGTTTTTACCATTGCTCGAACTGCTTGTTCAACTGAGGTTGAGCGTTGTTTTTCTGGTATTGCCCATGTACCACCAAGAAGTCCCGCCAATGCTTCTGCGGAATAAACCATTTCCGTCATACGTTTTTCAACTGAGTCACTTTTTTTCTCTGTCATTGTAACAATACTTTTTGTAATTTGGGCGATGTTATTGTTAAGAACTGTCTTTCCAATCAGAAAAGTCATAAAGATTGAAATGACAACCATCGCAGCACCTAGAGAAATGACAAGGCTTCTGCGTATTGATTTGGAAGAAAAGTTTAGGTTATTCATATCCATGGACTATATTATTATATATTAAATATCTGTTGTAAAGCTCTATTTGTATAACTTTTTAAGTATTTGCAATTACTGCTGATTACGTAGTATGAGAAATTTCTTTTGAAACTTTCTCTTTAACAATTTTAGGAATTTTATTATTATCTACCATAGAGAGTTAGAATAAAGCTAGTCGCAATGCGACAACAATTCCAAACAACTCTATAAAAACTTCCTGTTCGAGATTATTTTATGAAAAAAATATTATTTGTTTTTGTATCTATTTTTTTATTTTTGTCATGTAAAGAAAAGGTTGCTTTGGCTGAGACTGCGACGCCTGAACAAAAAGCAGAGGAGAGCGTAAAAGCTCAGAATCCTGAAATCGAGAAATTTTCTCGCGTTTTGTCTTCAATGACAGAGCGATGCAAGGCTGCGATTCCAAACGGTAATCCTGAAGAATTTTTGGCGGACTTGCATAAAGTTCTTGACGAGGAGCAGAAAACTCACAGAAGCGATGATGTTGATTTGCTTTACCTTATCGACAAAAAGCATAATATTGGCTCTGACTACGAGCCTAAAGATTTGAAACCTGTAAAGAATAACGATTTGTGGAACGTTAGCCGAAACGACCTTTCTTTGAGACCTGAAAGCTATGCTGCTTTGGAGGAACTTTCTCGTGCGGCTTTGAAAGATGGAATCAAGCTCATGGTTTCTTCTACTTACCGTTCTTACAAATATCAGGACGGACTTTTTAACCGCTACGTAAAGCAAGACGGGCTGGCTCTTGCGGAACGGTATTCTGCCCGACCTGGAACAAGCCAGCACCAGCTTGGTATGGCTATTGATTTTGGCTCTATTACAGATGACTGGGGCGATACAAAGATGGGCAAGTGGGTCTACAACCACGGAGCGGATTACGGCTGGAGCCTTTCGTTCCCACAGGGCTATGAGGATGTAACTGGCTATATGTGGGAGTGCTGGCACTTCCGCTATATTGGCGTAGAAGCCTGCCGATTCCAGAAAAAGTGGTTCAGCGATGTTCAGCAGTTCATGCTAGAATTCGTGGACGCATGGAAGAAGAGCGAGTAATTCTTTTTATGAATCAAATACAAGAAGAAATTGCAAACGCTTTGGTTCAGCTATCGGGAAAATCATTTTTGACAGAGGCTATCGTCGCAAAGAAAATCCGAGAGAACATAAAGCTGAGCGGTAAAAATAAAGCGGGGCTTGCTTTCAATGATGTAGAGGAAGCAATCAAATATGTAAATGAAAACAACGATTTGCATTATTCTCTGCATCTGAACTCTGCCAATGACCTTTTGATAAAACCTGCTGAAGAAGCTTGCGGTCTTGATGGAGATGCCCGAAAAAGAAGACTTTCCAGCGAAAAAAGCATGACCGTGCTTACTAATGGGGATGCGAAATCTGCTACGGAAGGAAAAACGGGAGTTGGCGGCAAGCCTTACAAAAAACGGACTGAAAAGAAACGCATGAGCGTGAACAGAGATTGGGATGAATGGGAGTAAATCCTTAACATTACGAAAAGATTGCTATGAATAAGACTGGAGGTTTTAATGTCAAAGGCTATTGTAATTTATTATTCCCTTGAAGGAAATGTTGATTTTCTTGCAAGAAAAATTGCTGAGAGCTTGGGGGCTGAGACCTTGCGACTTGAGACCGTGAAAGTTTATCCTAAATCAGGGCTTCTGAAATTTTTCCATGGTGGAAAGGATGTTGTAACAGGGGTAAAACCAGAGCTTAAAACGGAAATCCCTTCTCTCGCAGACTATGATAAGGTTGTTATTGGTACGCCTGTGTGGGCTTCAAAGCCAGCAAGCCCAATCAACACACTTTTTGATAAAGTCGATTTGTCTGGTAAAAAATGCTACGCTTTTGCTTCTAGTGCAGGCGGTAGTTCTGCTAAGTGCCTTGAGACTCTGGAATCGGGAATCAAAAACAAAGGTGGCTCTGCGCTGGCTACTGCATCTTTTGTTAATCCTCTTAAGAATCCAGAGACGGCTTTGACTGTTGTTCAGGAGTTTGTCCAAAAAATATCTGGCGAGTAATGTTTCCTTTGCGGTATATGTTCTTTTTTGCTTGATATAACTATGACAGATTCTTTCAAAACATACGCTGTTTCTCTTTGTTTTGACAAAGACTCTTCAGAAAAGGTTTTGTCTTTGCAGAAAGATTTTTCATTGCTTACAGAAAATGACTATCTTGTAAAAAATTCCGTACCCGCCCATATTACGCTTGGAATGTTCCATGCAGCCGATGGAGACGTACCAGAGCTTGAAAGACTTTTTTCTGAATTTGCTGACGGGGCAAGAAGGCATTTGTCGCTTTCTTTTGACGGAACTGACAATTTTAAGGGCAAGGTGGTTTTTCTGAAGCCAGCTGTAGACTCTATTTCTCAATTAAAGGAGCTTAACGCAGCTCTTCATGAGAAAATCCTTTCTAGGTTTAGGGCAGGCGGAAATCAGAATTATCTTCCTGAAAGATATTTTCCGCATATTGCCCTTGCAGTAAAACTTACGCAGGAACAATTCAAAAAATACGAGGCTTGGTCGCAGTCATCAAAAGCGACTTGTGCCGAGACCTATTATTTACACTTAAAAATTGCAGACATTTCATTGGCTAAATGTAAGCCTTATAAGGAATTGCACCGAATAAATCTTTTGACCGACACACTTTCTGCAGAACAGCGACATAAGAATATGTCTGCAATCCGAAGCTGTGGCGGGAAGCTTGAGACATCGCTTCGCTCCCAGCTCTTCAAATTCGGCTTTCGCTTTAGAAAAAATGATCGCCGCCTTGACGGTTCTCCAGATATTGTTTTTCCTCATTACAAGGCTGTAGTTTTTATAAACGGATGTTTTTGGCACGCACACGGTTGGAAGGCAGAGCAATCTATTTTGAAATCTTCTGTCCTTGAAGAGGACGTTTTGTACTCCATTTTATGCGATAAATTTCGTATGCCTACTACTAATACCGAATTTTGGGAAGCTAAGTTCACCAGAAACCGTAAGCGAGATATTAATGACATTGAAAAACTGCTTGAAAAAGGCTGGCGGGTAGGGGTTGTGTGGGAATGCTCTATTACTGGCCGCAACAGAAACGATAAAATTCGCTCTACTGCTGAAAAAATCTCGTTGTGGCTGGAAGAAGGCTTCAATGCTCCTTTTCAGGAGTTCTGAACAGGAGTTTTGAACAAAAAACGGCTACCAGTCGCGAAAACGGCTTATCGAAATCGCAGGCTAGCCTGCTACACGCTGTTTGTGCTTGTAACTATTTACGGTTGCCGCTTACGCCACAGCCCATGATGATTCCTCCTATATGTGCAGTTTTATGAACATCGTTATTGTACTATAACTTGCTGCTGTTACAAAGTAGTGCTAAGAACTCATCTACCATTTTGTTGACTTCTTCCTGCTCTGGTTTGTGTGTGCCTTTGAAGACTTTTGCGTTATGGCTGTAATGCTTTTCAAACAAATCCTTGAAGCTGAAAAGCTCGTCGTTGTCGCCGAAGAAAGCGCAGGTGGCGCGTTTTGCTTCATTGTCAATGAGGGTGCCTTCGTAGAGCTGTTTTTCCCAGTATTTGAGGGTTTCTACAGTTTGTGCAGGAATGTCTTCTGTTAATTTTGGAATCTCAACAGACGGTATCATGCAGGGATTTATAAGCATTTTGTACTCTGCGTTTGGGCTAATCTGAGTGTAAAATCCCCCGAACGAGTGCCCGACCATATAGTTGAACTCTTTTGAGGAGATTGCATTTTCCAGCCGTTTGAGTGTGCCGGCTACGTCAAACAAATCGTAAGTTTCAATCACAGTTTCAATTCCGTGCCTTTTAAAAGCTGCCCGGACATAGCTTCCTGTGGTTGAATCGGCACCTGAACCTAGCCCATGTACAAACAAAGCCTTTTTAGTTTTTTCCATACAACGCACTCCCTTAGTTCTTGATGTTTGAAAAAAATTGCCGCATGGACGCGGCAATCTGTGTTACTTCATACGGAAAGCAATTTTATAAAAGGAATCTAAAAAACGACTGGAAAGCTGTTTTTTTTACACGCATTTGCAAAATTGCTTTTCGTTTTTATTTTACAACGACGTTTACCAATTTACCAGGAACGACGATAATCTTTGCGACTGTCTTTCCTTCGGTGAACTTTTTGAAGCCTTCGGTTTCTTTTGCCATTGCTTCGAGAGTTGCGTTGTCTGTATTTGCGGCAGCTTCGAATTTTGCACGGAGCTTTCCGTTAATCATGACAGGGAACTCTTTTGTGTCGTCCTTGCAGAACTCTTCGCTGAACTCAGGCCATTTTGCGTAAGCACAGCTTTCTTTGTGACCGAGTTT
>CADCRJ010000291.1 GCA_902803735.1 uncultured Spirochaetaceae bacterium | reverse complement strand
GGCACGCCGTACGCACTTGCTACGCCGTATGTGCAGATTTTTTTTCGGGCGTGGAACCCCGCTTCCGTTGCTTTCTGAGCTTTCAATCAAAACTCGACATAATCACAAATACATTCAGTCTTCATCCGATACGGATACATCGATATTTGTGTTTACAATATAAGAATGTCCTTTTACGGCTATAATGTTCTTAACGACTTCGTAGTCTCCTATGACAAGCTTTATTATGTGTTCTCCTTGTGTAATAGTAAATGACTCTTTGTTCTGTTCGATTGGTTTATTATCAAGGAAGATTTCTGTTTTTTCAGGGCAGATTATTTGGAGCTTTGGCTCGATGCTCCGTAAAAGAATTGTCAGGTCGGTTGTTTTTGCAGCTTCTATTATAAAAGTTCGTATTTCGTTTCTGTATGTATTGCTTGTTATGACGGCATGGTGCTTGCCAGCAGGAAGATAGATGTTTTTAAGTGATTTGTATTGAGTTTCGTCAATTGAAAGTACGAAGTCTTTTTCAGGTATGTCCTTACCTAATAAGAATTTGTCATACGTCGTGTCTGGCTTTATGTTCAGATTCAAAAGTCCTTTGTTGATGATGACCGTTCTAGCCGACACTTCTATAGGAATGTCAAGAATCCTTTTGGGCACTTTCTTTGACGTAGCATAGAATCTTATGAAAAGTTCCCTGCCAAGCGGTTTTGACTCTGTGTTGATTATTTCAGAGTAGGGATTGTCTTTTATCGAAAATTCTTCTGACAGCGGAATGTAAAGATTCAGCGTGAGCCGTTCAGAAAATTTAGCGGCAGAAAGCTTTTTTCCAGAATAATCCGTATTTTTCTCGGAAGGAGCTGGTTTTAAGCCGCTGTAAAGCGAATATGCCAGAAAATTGGAAAAAGATGCAATCTCTTCTGGTATTTTTAAGTTTACCTCAATACCGCTTATATACGTCATATTTTCAGGCAGTTTTACTAATAATGCATCATTCACATAAATCTGTGTTTTGGCAATGTCTTCTGTATCAGTCAAATCGACAGGCACAAGCGAACTAAGCTTAAAACTTTCTGCGCTGATATGCACTTGTATAACGAGAATAATAAGAATGCAAAATCTTCTAAAAAAAATAAACCTTTTCATCCGTCTATATAAGCTTACATTTATTATATAATATGCAATATTAAAAGTCTATGTTTTTGGGTTGTTCAGGGGCAGACTCTAATAGATCGACTAGACTGCAGAAGATGATGTCGAGAAAAATTTACCCGACAAGCTTTTCTGGGTCGGTAGGTGAACCATTTTTTCTTATTTCAAAGTGTAGGTGCGGGCCTGTTGACATTCCTGTCGTTCCGACTAAGCCGATTATCTGGCCTTGCCGTACTGAGGCACCTTTGTTTACGTTTAGTTTTGATAGGTGCGCATAAGTACTTGTCATACCGTTCCCATGGTCGATTATGATATAAGTTCCATAGATGGGATTTCCTTCTGATGCTGTTTTGACGATCCCCCTTTTGCATGCGTAGACCTTTGAACCGACTGGTGCGGCTAAATCAATTCCTGCGTGAAGTTTCCATTTGCCCGATATTGGGCTTACTCTGTATCCGAAGGGAGATGTGAGTATTTTCTTGTCTAGTGGCAGCTGCATAGAAGTGTCAACGAAGTATGCCTTATCTGTCTGGCTGAACGTTATTCCTGGTAAAAAGAAGAATTCTTTGCCGTCGATAATAAATTCTACTGTATCTTTTGTGATTCTTTGCTCATATTCCTTTTTTAGGAAAATTTCCAATTGCGAGACTGGATTTTTTGCGATAAAAAGTCCCTGTGCAACAGGCAGAAGTAGTAACTGCCCGTCTTTTAAAGAATCCTGAGAATCTATCTCGTTTATTGTGGCGAGAGTTCCTTGGCCTTGATTAAAGCCCGCGCAGAGCTGAGTGAACCCTCTTGTCTTTGACACGTCGGTTTTCTTCAATCTGTAAACGTACATTACGCTTGATATTTCGCCTGTTCGGCGTAGCTGCTGGTCAGAGGCTTCTCGCTCCTTTTCGTATGTCTGGAATACCTTGTTCCGCTCTCTTGCGACGGCTTGCTCTTCGGGCGGATCTTTTGGGCTTGGATAAATGACACGAGAATTCACAATTTCTTTGAGCTCTTTTGTGTTGATTACTATCTGCTTTGTAGGTTTTATTGTGCTAAAATCTTCCAGCTGAGGAGAATCATTTGATTCTGCGCTCTGCGTGAATGCTGGCAAAAAAAAGAGAATTGCAAGTGTAAAGGCAGATAGTATTTTTTTCATCGTTCGCTGTTCCCGTTAAGCTTTTTTGTTCCGAAAGATATGATTCCATAAAGGATTATCATTAATACAAGGACTGGAATTGCAAAAATTGCTTTTCCAAGAAGAACCAACAGAATACAAACGGAAAAGCCTCCGATAATGGTCACTAGTTTAAGCAGGAATCTTATTGTTTTTTTGAGTCCTGCACTCCTTGCCTTTTGTACTGCAATAAAGCAGGCTGCCAAGGCAATTATTGTGAGTATGACGGCTGTATATGCCTTTGGTGCAGTAGTGGCGAATTTCCAAAGAGGAATAACAAATAAAGCTCCTAAAGCAGAGCAGAGTGCAAGTAGTACGATTATTTTTAGGGCTGTTCCGATTAAGTTTCCGTAGCCCTGTGCTATTTTTTTTATCATATAGATGATTGTAAAGCATTATGCAAAAAAAAAACAGACTTTTTTGTTCTGTGACAAAAAAATCTGTTTTGTAAAACAATCGGATTAGATTTTATCCTTATGCTTCTGAAATTGCGCTAGCAGGACACTCTGATGCGCATGTTCCACAGCTTACG
>CADCRJ010000290.1 GCA_902803735.1 uncultured Spirochaetaceae bacterium | reverse complement strand
AGCCTGTTTTTCAGGGAACACAAACGCTGAAATTCCAGAACGACGATGTTTTTCTTTATCAGCTGGTTGCGGACTTTATTGATGATTTGGACAGATTTTCTTACGAAGTTGACCCTTATTATTTCAAAAACAATGTTTTGCCGCACGTTGAAACTCGGTATCTTCGCTATTTGCGGAACAGCATTTTTGCGCTTTACGATTACAAGTTCTCAAGTAAAGAGCTTCGGGATTTTTTCTCACAGTTTGCCTGGTATGCTTACGATGAATCTATGACGCTCGACAAAATCAATCAGCGAATGCCAGATAAATTTATACGGCTTGTGGAATATATCAAAGCCGAAGAAGAGGAGCGAGAATGAAAAAGATTCTTGTGCAGATTGGGCTTTTGACTATTTTGGGGCATTTGCTTGCTTCAGAAAAGATTTTTGCTGATGACGCGAGGGTTTACAAAATCGGCGGAAGCGCGGGGAATGTTTCAGGCGTTGGAGACTCCTACCAGCTTGGGCAGGACGAAGACATCGCGATGACGGCGGAGCACGTTCTTATCACGATGTACGATGATTTTTACACCGTGGACGCAAAGTTCTGGCTCAAACACGAAGGGGAAGCAAAAACGATTGCAATCGGCTTTCCAGAGCACGCGGGCGCACTGGAAGATTTTTGCTCTTTTGTGAACGGCAAAAAAGTCGAGATTGCAAAATACGCCGATAACGAGGCAGAATCCGAATTGGACTGGGGCGCAAGCTGGTATGTGAAGCAGGTGCATTTTCAAAAAGCTCAAACAAATGTAACCGAGATAAAATACAAAAGCAGCCGCTACGGGATTGTGAACAGCGGCTTGTATTTTGGCATTGACGGCAGCTTGCCATACATTTACGGCACGGGCAAATCGTGGAAAGGCTCAATCGGAAAAATCACTATCGACATAAAAAATCTGTCCAGCAAAAGATATGTAACAGGCTTTTACTTTCTGCAAAAGCAATACGGCACGTATTCAAGCGACGGAACTTCTTTTAAGCCGATTTCTGACGCCAAAGTCTCTTTCAAGTGGGTTTCGAGCAACACTTTCAGGCTGGAAGCAAAAGACGTTGAGCCAGACAATGCGTATGATTATCTGGAACTGGAGCTGCATAATTTTGAGCACCAAAATGTTGAGTGGTTTTTGGAAAATTATCCTGGAAAAACAACCATAAACGCAAGGTGCGAGTTCACAAAAGATTTTCTAAAAAGCGATTTGTGCTTTTTTACAGAAAACCAGCTCCGACTTGCCAGAAATGATTTTTACGCGCTTCACGGTCGCTCTTTTAAGGACAAGGAGCTAAAACGCTTTTATGAGTCCATCGTTGGCTACACGGTGAACAAGGATTATTCTGACAATTTGCTTTCTGCCGAAGAAAAAGAGATTGTGAGCAAAGTTCTTGAGATTGAGCAGCAGCGTAAGAAAGAGCTAAAATGAGAAAATTTATCAGAATCTTGCTCCGATTTGAATAGTTGGTTGGATTCTGATTTTGTCATTCACTCGTATGCTTGAAAAATACGATTTTCGTGCTGTTTTTGAAAAAGCATCATCATTAAAGCCGTCAATGTGAATGTCTGCGACGGCTGCCAAAAAGTAGTGTGCCCGTCTTAGCGGTTTGTAAGCGAGAGAGAGTCTTGCTTGCGGCACAATGTCAAATTCCTTTTTGTCATCGATTTTCGTCCATGTGTAGCGGGCAAAAACCTCTGAGTCGAATAAGAGCCTGCCGTATATGATATGCTGGTGTCCGATTCCTGTTGAGATGCCGTAGGATTTTTTTGAGTGAAAATCTCCAAGTATCGTACCATAGAAAACTGGTGCGCCGATTCTTGTGCCAAGGCTGAAAACACGTCCTAACGTATAGCTTGCTTCTGGTTCAAACTTGAATTTGAAATTCTCATTTAGGGCATATTTTTTTACGAGTGGCTTTGCTTCTTTGCGAGTCAG
Organism: uncultured Spirochaetaceae bacterium; assembly: GCA_902803735.1. Taxonomy (GTDB): domain Bacteria; phylum Spirochaetota; class Spirochaetia; order Treponematales; family Treponemataceae; genus Treponema_D. The sequence goes on along the minus strand of CADCRJ010000290.1, from coordinate 2,356 downwards.
CTCTTCATAATCAAGAGTATCTTTCTCAAAAGTGTCTTTGCCAGCCACAAATCTTACTGAAAGGTTCGAGTACGGATAAAAATGTGATTTTTTGCTAGTGCTGATAAGCTTGCCAGCAACATCGTAGTGCTCGATTTTGTATCCGAGCACGGTCGGAATAAGGCTGTCTTTGTGCAGAATTACATTGAATTTTTGGTTTGCAGGAAATCCAAGCACGTTCTTGTAGGGTAGTGGCATAGCTCCTATAGGGACTCTTAGGGAGAAAATCTCGATAGCTCCGTTTATGATTCTCAAAAGCAATTTTCCTTCATCGTCATAAACAGCACAGTCCATAGCACCGTCTATTACAATCTCTGAGCTGCCGAGCGTAGAAAAAAGCTCGGTCTCCTCAAGGGCAAGCATCCATGAAAGGTATGATTCGCAGGCATGCATATCGATTGCGGCGTTTATTATGTATTCAAATCCGCTGTCAAAATGTCTGTTTATATCCCAGCGAATAGGTTTTAGTACAAAAGGAACTTTTATTTCTTCTGGCTGGTCTTCTGTTTCCTCTTCTTCTGTAGGTTGGGTGGCGTTCTCATCCTCGCTTGGTTCTGGCTTCTTTTTTGTTTCGTCAGGAAAAGCAAGGTTCAATGCGATTGCTGCCATAAAATGAAGCCCCTGCCAGTAATAGTTGTCTACATCGCTGTAAACGGTAGTAAGCATCCTTGCTGCCTGTGATTGAAAGAACGGACCGCTCTTGAACGGCGAGTAATCCCTGAGCAGCAGTTTTTTGTAATATTCGTTCATACGAGGATAATAGTCATCATTGTAAGTATTCGGGTCTGTGTTCCAATAATTTACGATTACCCTTGTGTTGCCAAATTTTTTCCAGTGCCAGTTATTCCTGTTTGGCGGAACCGTAGGCACGGCATCCTCTGCGTTTACAATATTCCAAATAAAACCATATTTCTCATCCTCTGTTTTTTCTTCCTGACTTACGTTCGGGCTTGCAAAGGTGTAGACAAAAACTTTGTCGCTCGTGATTACTTGCTCGTCATATAGGATTGAGCCTAGCAGGTTTGCGAGTGCAGCTCCGCGGGAGTGCCCTGAAATCAAAAAATACGAATCGTTTTTTGGAATTGAGTTCTCATCAAGAAATTTGTAAAAATCAGCCTTGATTATTCCGCAGGTTGAGAGAAAGCCCTCATGTACCATTACTTTTTTCTGAGTAGAATCGCTTATGTCAAGGTTTGACTGCCATTCGTTCGCACTCAGGGGCGTCCCGCGTATAATCATAAAAACAAGTTTCTTTGTTCCTTGCGCAGTCTGAATGTCCTTGAACGCAAAACTATATGCTGCCTGATTGTTCTTTGCCATTGGATCCGAATAGTCAAGATTATAATGCCAGCAGATATTTTCTTTTTTAAAACCCAAAAGCTGGTAACTTTGAAGCATCTCGTTTGTGTCGGGATTTTTCTCAACATGGACATAAGAGATATTTGAGAGCATTGCAGAAAGTCTTGCGATTTTATGATTGTATACCTTTGGAGTTGCGTCTAAAAAGCATGACTCGTCCCAGTCCATTGCTATTGGGACGGATTTCTTTGTTGCGACTTTTAATCCGTGCACTGGAAATGTTATTGTTTTAGCAAATGCCTGAAATGTATGGCAGAGCAAAAATACAAAAATGAGCAAGAATCTTGTTTTTATAAACTTTTTTAAATGAACTGACATTTATTCTATTTCTCCAGGCTTTTTCTACTTAAAGCCGTAGTGGAATCTACAATAACAAGTAATTAAAATATTGTCTATCCCATTCTTTTTTATTCATGTTATAATGGCGAAGAGGTGAAAAATGAACGAAATTTATGATTTTATAAAGAAATGCGGAACTTATTATCTTGCCACTGTAGAAGACGGGGTTCCAAGAAATCGCCCGTTTGGAACTATAAATCTTTTTGAAGGAAAGCTTTACATTCAGACAGGAAAAAGCAAGTCTGTCTCAAAGCAGATTCAGAAAAATCCTAATGTTGAGATTTGCTGTTTTGACGGTTCTTGTGGTCAATGGCTACGACTTTCTGGCGAGCTTGTGCGTGATGACAGGCGTGAGCCAAAAGTTGATATGCTTGAGCACTATCCTGACTTGAAAAAAATGTACTCGCCTGACGATGACAATACCGAGGTGCTGTATTTTAAGAATGCGACAGGAACCATCTACAGCTTTGCGGCAGCTCCAAAAGTCGTCAAGTTTTAGAAGGGCAGAGAAAAGCCTTGTATATTAGACCTGCACGGAAAACGCAGGTCTAGAATGACTCTGTCCTAGAGCACCTCTGTTAAAGGAGAAAAGTCTTATTCTTCTCTTGCAGTGGTCTCT
>CADCRJ010000289.1 GCA_902803735.1 uncultured Spirochaetaceae bacterium | reverse complement strand
ATCTGCAAATGTCCCAAAAGAAGAAATGATTGAGCGAATCCTGATTATTTCGGATATGGAGTTTGATTGTTGTACTGCAAATGATTCGACTTTTGAGCACTATAAACAGAAGTTTGAGAACGCTGGTTATGAGCTTCCAGAAATCGTATTCTGGAACGTCGCGGCCCGAAGCACGCACTAGCCCGTGACTCAGAACGAGAAAGGCGTAAAGCTTGTGAGCGGTGCGTCTGCGAACATCTTTGAGAACGTGCTTTCTGGTGACCTGAAAGTGATTACGCCGTATGACTTTATGCTCCAGATGCTCGAACCGTATTCGGAGTTTGACAAAGTGAGCTTAGCCTGCTAAGCAAAGAGCGTAAAATCAGGGGGCGAATGTCGAGTTTCTGAGCTTTCAATCAAAACTCGATATTCGCCCTAAATATCTTTTGTATACCTAAAAATTTTCTTTGCAAGTTTCTCAAAACAAGGTATATACTGAATCATGGTTCAACAGAATTTATCAAATGATGCACTTCAAACTAGTGGCAGAAAAATTTTTTTTATAGCACCTGATAAAAAGAATTTACCAGAATCCTGTCTTGTCAATCTTCTTTCACAAGGTTATGAAACATATCTTATTGAATTGCACAATTCAACAGAAGCTTATGATTTGCAGTACGAAATAAAGAATATTGCTACAGCTTTTCCTGGCTCAATCGTATTTTTTAATGTCTCTGCTTCTTTGGGAGCTGTTAACTGGAAGAAACTTCTTGCCGATATTCATGCAAAGTATAGTTCCAGTCTTCTTTTGGGAGCTATGGGAAACGGTAGTTCAACAGAAGCCGCCGATTTCAGCAATCTGGAGTGCGGCTACATCGCGCTTGATTCTGATGTTAAAAAGAATGAGACTCTGCTTGTCAGTATGTTCAACCAGTATTCGGCACAAGGTCGCCGCACAATGGTACGAGCAAAATGTGACAATTCAAGTGGCATAACATTTTCATTTGATAAGCAAGCATTCTCCGCAAAGATTCTTGACGTGAATATCAGTTGTTTTTCTGTAATGTTCGATGAAACTGTAAAAAGACTTGCGATTTATGATAAAATCTCAAACGCAACTATAAACATAAACGGTTACCGTTTTAATTCGGATGTTGTTCTGTTGATGAGGAGCCAGCGAGATGGTAAACCTTTGTATGTATTCATGTTTATAAAGCCTGACGGCAGTCCTGATCTGGAGTCGGAGACGAGCGAGAAGCTTTGCAACAAAATTTATGAGATGACAACCGAAAGCTGCAATGCTATTCTGCATGGCTTTGATGTAGGTCAATAAAATTGGACGAGTGTTTTAATTAAAAAAAGGTTGTATATAAAAAAGGAGTTTTTTTATGTTTGGATTAAGAGGCCGCATAATAATAATGATTGTATGTTTGCTCTCTCTTACATGTTTGACCGTTGTGCTTTTGTCATACAGAAGGTCTAAGATTGAGCTTTTGCAGACTGTTTCAGAAGGTAACCTTGCTATTGCAAAAACAACAGCATCTGAGATATTCAATATAAAAGACCGAGAATTCAAAATGCTTGAGACTCTTGCAAATTTGTCATTTATAAAGGACGAGAGCGTTGATTTGCATGATAAGTGGAAGCTCATAAATTCTGCTACAGGCGGAAACTCAGAGTATTTTGGAATGGCAATCTATGATGAGAAAGGAATTGGATGGACTACGACTGAAAAATACAGCGATTTGCATGAGCGCGAGTATCTTTCTATTTCTATGTCGGGTAAAAATGCCCTTATGGATCCTAATTTCAGTCCTGTAAACGGAAGTCTCTCAACTTTTTATGCAGTGCCTTTCAAAAACAAAGATGGCAAGCAGATAGGCGAGGTCGTTGCGGTTGTTGACAGCACAGAGCTTTGTCGCCGCGTCTCTATGATTACCATAGGAAAAAGCTCGCACCCCTATGTTGTGAACATTAAGACTGGTCAATATGTCGCAAATTCAAACATTGAGATTGTAAAATCTGCAAAGTTGATTACGGATGAGGCTTCTGAAGGCTTTAAGCCTATCATTGACAAAATCCGTGAAGGAGACTCTGGCGCTCAGACTTTTTACGATGAGTTGCAAAGAAAGCGTTTTTCGGTTGCTTATCACCCGATTTCAGAAACGGATTGGTCGGTTGTTTGTATCGCTCCTTACAGCGACTTTTACAGCGGTATCAAAAAGCTCTTGTTCACTATGTTTTTCGTAAGCGGAATTGCAGTTGTTATAGCTGTTATCGTCGGAATCAATGTCCTTGAATTTGCGATAATCCCGCTTCGTAACGTTGGCTTTGCAATCGAGGGAATTTCTTCTGGTAACGCAGACCTTACTCGCCGCCTTGACGGAGGTGGGGATGATGAGATTGGTCGTGTCGTTGACGGATTCAACCGCTTTGCTTCAAAGCTTCAGTTAATCATTCAGGAACTTAAAGGCTCCAAGGGCGATTTGCAGTCTTACGGCGAGCGTCTGAGCTCCATGGTTCAGGAGAATGTCGGTTTCTTGGCTGAGATTCTTGGCATTATAAAAAATGTAGATGAAGAAATCGTAAAGCAGCACAATAAGGTTGACAGTACTGTTGGTGCTGTTGGTCAGATTTCTTACTCTATGGGTGAGCTTAACGGAATGCTTGAGCAGCAGTCTGGCGGTATTCAGGAAGCATCTTCTGCAGTAACAGAGATGATTGGCAATATTGGCTCTGTTTCTGCTTCTGTCGAGAAAATGGCAGGGGAATTTGAGGTTCTCCAGAATGGTATTACCGACGGAATTAACAGACAGCATGATGTAAATGAACGTATACAGATGATTGAGCAGCAGTCAAAGATGCTTAATGAAGCGAACAAAGTTATATCAAGTATTGCTTCGCAGACCAATTTGCTTGCTATGAACGCTGCGATTGAGGCTGCTCATGCAGGCGAGGCAGGTAAAGGATTTGCAGTCGTTGCTGACGAAATCCGTAAACTTTCAGAAACTTCATCAACGCAGTCAAAGAACATCGGAACGCAGCTCAAAGGTATTTCTGACCTTATCTCTACGGCTGTATCAATGTCCAGTATGTCAGACCGTTCGTTCAATGAGATGCGGGGCAAGATTACCGAGACAGGCGAGCTTGTTCACCAAATCAGGCTTGCAATGGAAGAGCAGTCGGAAGGCTCCAAGCAGATTGGTGCGGTTCTTGGCAACATGAACGATGCGACCCAGCGAGTAAAGAACGCTTCTGATGAGGTTGAAGTAGCCCGCACAAACATTATAAATGACGTAGACACTTTGAAGCGTATCTCGGATTCTGTAAGGAAGCTGGTTGAGCACATGAAGGTTAATGTCAAGCACTTTGAGGAGGACGACGAAGCCCTTCTGAGCATTGCTACGTCTATCAGCGGTTCTATTTACAGAATTGGTAACCAGATTGACCAGTTCAAGGTATAGAATAAACAGATGCAATCTCTTCGTAGAAAAGTGCTTCTGTTCTTTGTGATGTGTGTATTGGTTGTGTGCCTGTTCACTTTGTCGTTGTGCATTGGGGCGGCACACATTCCGCTAAGGCATCTCGTGGAACTTCTGTTTTGTGGCGGTAGTATATCTGCTTCTGAAAGTGTGATTCTGCGGTTTGTTCGCTTGCCACGAAGCCTCGCATGTATTCTCGGTGGAGCGGCTCTTTCCGCTTCTGGTGCAATTATTCAGAATGTTCTCAAAAATCCGCTCGGCAGTCCCAATATTATTGGAGTGAACGCTGGGGCGGGATTTTTTGTTGTGCTCGCTTCCTCTTTTTTTTCTGCATGGACAGGTTTTTTGCCACTTTTTGCATTTACAGGGGCTTTTTGTGCTATTCTCATCGTTTCTGTAATCGGGCAAAAAGCAGGAAACTCCCATTACTCGCTGATTCTTGCGGGTGTTGTCGTAAACACTTTTTTTTCGGCTTTCTCTGATTCATTGCATGTGTTTTTTCCTGATTCCATTTATGTAAGAAATGCATTCAGAATCGGCTCGTTTGCAAGCGTACAGTCCGCTGTTCTTGTGCCGGCTGGTGCTTGCATTATACTTGCCCTTGTCCTTTCCTTTGTGCTTAGGAACGGACTTGATGTTCTTGCTCTTGGTGATGAAGTCGCTTGTTCTCTAGGGCTTAATGTCCGACAGGTGCGTACTTTTGCCCTCGTCCTTGCGACATTGCTTTCTGGTGCAGCCGTCAGCTTTTGCGGGCTTCTGGGTTTTGTTGGGCTTATTGTTCCGCATTGTGCCCGCCGTGCCGTTGGCAATGAGATGCGTTTTCTATTGCCGTTCTCAGCCGTTGGAGGTTCCTTGCTTGTGCTTGCTGCTGATTTTCTTTGTAGGGTTGCATTTGCTCCTTATGAAGTGCCTGTCGGGATTTTCTTGGCACTTATCGGCGGTCCGTTCTTTTTTGTGCTGCTAGTTCGCCAGCGGAGGCATGATAATGGAGCCTAAATCAATAATCTGCGAGGAACTTGCTGCTGGCTACAAAAGAGGGCTTCCGCCTGTCGTAAAGAATGTGTTTTTCTCGGTGGAAAAGGGTTCTCTCACTGTTCTTTGCGGTCCCAATGGCAGCGGAAAATCTACTTTGCTAAAGGCGTTATGTTCGCTTTTGCCTTTGCAAGGCGGAACCGTTACTTTTAATGGAAAAGATATGAAAAGCCTTTCAAAATCAGGGCTTTCAAGCATTGTATCGTTTTTGCCGCAGCAGAGACCTGTGCCAGATTGCAGCGTTGAGAGACTTGTTTTGTACGGTCGCTTTCCGCATACAAGTTTTCCTAAATCCTATGGTATTGAGGACCGCGAGATTGCAGCGCAGATTCTTTCTGATTGCGGCTTGTCCTCTATTGCACTCTGCAATGTTCGGACTTTGAGCGGAGGTCAGCGGCAAAAAGTTTATCTTGCTATGGCTCTTGCACAAGATACGCCTGTAATCATGCTTGATGAACCGCTTTCGTTCCTTGATATTGCACAGCAGCTGGAATTCATGGCTATGCTTAAGCGGCTTGCCCATGACGGAAAAACTGTCCTCATGGTGTGCCACGACTTGAACATTGCCCTTACGGCAGCAGACTCTCTCCTTGTAATGGAGGAGGGAAGCCTTGTTTTTTCTGGTACGCCGTCAAAAGCCGTAGACTCGTGCATTCTTGAGAAAGTATTTGGAGTTAAGGTTCTGCCAGCAGTTCTTCCAGATGGCTCAAAACAGTACTTTTTTACAGCTCCTTGAAACGCTATGTTTTATTTGCTATGATTCTTGGTTAGGTGACAAATGTTTTCTTTGCGTTTGTCGCTTTACTGGAGAAGCAGGGTGCAATTCCCTCACTGTCTCGCAACCGTACAGTCGGATCGCCAGCAACTTACCCTGTTCACGATGTATGGATGGTGTATAATGCAAAAAAAATGTTTTTATCCAGCGATACTTATCTGTTTGGCTCTTTTGGTCTTTTATTCTTCGTGCAAAAAATCTGTGGCAAACGTGGCAGATGCAAAATTGCATGCCGTGACTTTTACTGATGATTTAGGAAGAACAGTTTCCGTTCAATCTGTAAAAAAAGTTGCTGCGTTGCAACTGAGCCTTGCACATGTTTGGAATTGTGCGGGAGGTTCTGTTTCTGGTGCTTCAAGCGATGCTGTCGCCGAGCTTTCGGACAATGCAGAAAATCTTGGGACGATGATGAATCCCAACGCCGAGCTTATTATTTCTGGCGGCTATGATTTTGTAATAATGTCAAAAAATATTTCAGCTCACAAAAAGCTTGAGCCAATTCTTGCCGCTGCAAAAATTCCGTGCGCATACTTTTACGTTGAGACATTCAGCGATTATATGCGCGTGCTTAAGATTTGTACTGATATTACAGGTAGCGAGAAGTCTTACACAAAAAATGGAACAAAAATTCAATCGCTCGTAGAGAGCGAGATAGAAAAATCCCGTTCCGCTTTTGCTTCTCGTCCTGAGGAGCAAAAACATCCGAGGGTTCTTGTGCTAAGGGCTTCAAATGGCAAGGTTTCTGCCCGCTCATCCAAGAACGATATGGTATCTTCGATGCTGTGCGAGCTTGGGTGCGTAAACATTGCTGACAGCGAGACCAGCTTGCTTGAGAATCTTTCCCTTGAGAAAATCGCGGCGGAAAATCCAGAATTTGTTTTTGTGACAACGATGGGAGCAAGCACTCAGAAAGCCGTAGACTCAATACGGGACAACATTCTTTCAAATCCAGTCTGGGCTTCGCTTGATGCCGTAAAAAAGGGTCATTTTGTAATGCTTCCAAATGATTTGTTCCATTACAAGCCTTGCGAGCGTTGGGCAGAAAGCTACGCTTATCTTAACAATGTAATTCATTTTTAAGGAGATAAACATGAATACACTTTTATCATTGACAGCTATCATTCTTGTTAGCTTCGGTACGTCATTCAAAGACAGCCGCGAAGCTACTATTGATGCTGTTGCAAAGGATGTGCAGGCTGCATATTCAGAAGCAAAGGTTTTCTCGGCATTTACTAGCGACATCATTCGTAAGAAAATCGAGAAAGAAGAAGGACTTCACATTATGAACGTGGAGGAAGCTATTAAGGCTGCACTTGATTCTGGTTGCAAGAACGTTATCATTCAGCCAACTCATATGATGTATGGTCTTGAATACAATGAGATGAAAGAAATCGCAGCTCCTTATGAGAAGCGTTTTGAAAAAGTCGTTTACGGCGTTCCTCTTCTTGCTACACAGGAAGATATATCCGCTGTCCTGAAGGCTGTTATTCCAAACATTAAGGTTGCAAAGAAAGAGGCTCTTGTTTTCATGGGACATGGAACTGAGTATTTCAGCAATTTCCATTATGCGGCAATGGATTATCAGGCAAAGACTGAAGGATTTAACAACGTATTCGTTGGTACTGTTGAAGCTTACCCAAGCGTAAACGAGGTTATCGCTCTTACTAAAAAGGCTGGCTTCAAAAGCGTTACGCTTACTCCGCTCATGCTCGTTGCTGGAGACCATGCAAACAACGATATGGCAGGCGATGAAGATGACAGCTGGAAGAGTCAGTTCAAAAAGGCTGGGTTCAAGACTGTTAACACTCTTGTAAAAGGACTTGGCGAGTATCCAGAAGTTCGCAAGCTTTACGTAGAGCACATCAAAGCTGCCGCGGCAGAATTAAGCAAATAACTTTGTAAGTCGAATGTCGAGTTTTGGAAACGAAGTTTCATAAACTCGACATTTGACTATTTATTTTGTAAGTAAATGGTTCCAGCTCACGCCTTCGCCGTTAGTCGCATCTTTTGCAAGTACGGCTCCTATAACGTCGTCCAAGAACAGCGGTGAAAGTCCCGGCGTAAGAATTTTTTCAGTTCTAAGCACGCCAATGTCTTCCTTGCATATTTTTTCTCCCGCTTTCATTTGACGCATAAAATGCAAGCTTCTGTTTGTCCTGCCATAATTTGCACTTTCAGCAGGGGCAAGCGTTTTTACGCCATTGCCCAGCACCCTCTCTATTCGCTCGCCGTACTCGGAACTAAGTTGCTTCTTTATGTATTCTGGGGCTGCTTCTCCATACTGTCGGTAGCACGCTTCGCATTGTCTTACACAATGAACCATGAGAGCAAACTGCTCGCCTTCTAGAGCCACAGGGTCGTCAAGCCCGTCTGTTGCACGGCTCAGCGTAATATGCTTTTCTATTGTGGTTCCGCCGACAGCCACTGTAAGGCTTGGTACAAGAACAGGGTCTAGCGAGTGGTCGCTTACCCCGCACGGAATTCCGAATACGGCTTTTAGCGACGGAATGACGTTCAGATTGTATTCTTCCTCTGGAGCGGGATAGCTTGTAATACAATGCAGCAATGTGATGTTTTCTCGCCCAAGAATGCTTAGTGCTGTCTCAATGTCAGCCAGCGTAGAGACACCCGAAGACAAAATAACAGGAATGTCGCTGTTTTTTCTAAGACTTGCAAGTTCTTTAAGCATTGGAATATGATTAAGCTCTGGTGAAGCAACCTTTATTGCATCGGGCTTTAAGTCCCAAAGCTCATGCAGGCTTTTTATTCCGAACGGAGAGCAAACGAATTTAGCTCCTTTTTCGTGAACGTAACGCAAACATTCCTCAAAAAATTCTGGTGGAACTTCCAGTTCCTTAAACCGGTCATAGAGCCGAGTTTTTCCGCCAGGAAGATTCACAAATCCCGTGTCTGGATGTAAAATTTCGTCTGCATAGACCCACTGGAATTTTACAGAATCCGCACCGGATTCAATGGCTGTATCTATAAGCTTTTTAGCTTTCTCAATATTTCCTCCGTGGGAGGTTCCTATTTCTGCAATAATATCAACTTTCATACTTTATTATTTTCGGAACAAACGGCCATCTTTTCCATTCTCTATTTTTTAAGACCGTGATATAATCTCTTATTATGATTGGATTGATTTCAAAACTTTTTCACAAGCTAAATGCCAGTGCTCACCCAGGAGAAATCGCTCATGCTTTTTCTTGCGGTCTGATTCTTGGTCTTATGCCAAAGGATAATTTGCTTTGGTATGTCATTTTTGTTTTTATTTTGTTTCTGCGTATAGACATCGTAACCTATGCGATTATGATTCTGTTGGGAACCCTTGTTTCTCCAGTATTTGACGGACTTTTTGATGTCTTGGGCAATGCTGTTTTGAACCTGCCAGCTCTTTCTGGGCTTTTCGGCACTTTGTATGATATTCCCTTTGTTGCTTTCACTAAGTTCAATAATTCAATAGTGATGGGCTCTCTTATTGTAGGAATTGTCCTTTATTTGCCGTTCTATCTGCTCGGAAGGCTTTTTGTTTCTTTTTGGAGAGGCAAGCTTTTGCCAAAAATCCGCAAGAGCAGGGAAGGTAAGCCTGTAAAGCCATCTAAATCTAATAAAAAATATTATGTAAAAAAACTTCCTAAGCTTCTCAGAAAATCTTATTCAGAAAAAGACTTTGAGAAGAAGCTTGTAAAAAAGCTCTATGATGACAAGGATAAGGAAGCTCTTCGTGCAGCATTCTCCGAGAAGAGCGAGAAAGACAAGCTTTTTATCCCAAAAGACAGAGAATTCTCAAAGCCTGAGTTCAAGCAGCTTAAACAAATCGGCAAGGATATCCGTCGCAATAAAGGTCGTTTCCGAGTTGCTCCTTTTATTGCCGTTGTGGCATTGCTTGCTTCTATTGGTATTACCGTAGAGCTTTTCAAAAACGTTGCTGTAAAATACGCAATCAAAAATGCAATGCAGCTTGCCTTTGGAACTCGTACAGACATTGGCTCTGTAAATGTAAAGATTTTTGGCTCGCAGATTACTATTCATAACCTTGCTCAGACAAATCCACGTTCTTCAGATTATATGAAGAATGCGTTTGAAATTGATACAATCGACATTAACTTTAATCTTGCCCAGCTTGTGCGCGGTCGCTTTGACGCAGAAAATTTGGAGATGAGCGGACTTGCTTTTAATACGCAGCGTTCTTATTCTGGCAAGCTTTCTGAAAAAGAGCTTAGGCTTAGAAATAAAATCCACGAAAAAGGAAACGAGTTCGGAAAATTCGTTCAGAAAGAGTCAGAGACAGCGTATGCAAAAGGTAAAGTCAGCGTCGCAGATTTGTTTGACCAGTATAATCCTGAAAAAATCATTGCTGGCGTAAAAGATAACTTAAAATCACCTGAAATGGCAAAGCAGCTTGAGCCTCAGGTAAAGACCCTTGTTGAAAAATGGAAAGAGAAACCAAATGAAGTTAAGACAGAGGTTGATTCCTTCAGAAAAAAATCTCAGACTCTTACAGACATAAAGCCAGATTCGTTAAAGACTCCTGAAGATTTTGCAAAAGCCATTGAGGAGATTGATTCTGTTGTAAAAGAAGGTAAAAAGCTTAAGAAAGAGATTTCACAGACTGTTTCTGATGTAAAGAAAGATTCTAAGACGGTCAAGACAATGACGACAGACCTTAAAAACGCCGTCCAGAGTGATAAAGCCTTTATTTCAAAAGAAATAAATAAAATTACCTCATTTACAATTGACGATGGCAAGCAGTTCCTTACAGGCTCGCTTGATTCTGTCGCATACGACTCTTTGGGTGTTTATTATCCTTACTTGCGTATGGGTATTGATTACCTCAATAATATGAAGAATTCTTCGTCAGCGGCTCCAAAACAGGCTCCTAAAAAGACCGAGAAGAAAAGCCGTCGGGCGGCTGGTCACAACGTCTACTGGAAGGCAGACAGAATTCCGCCGTTCTTGATTGAACATTTGCTCGCTTCTGGCATGGGACTTAAAGTCGAGGGTGTTGATATTTCTAATGATATGGATAAGCGAGGTGCTCCTGCTGTGATTAACGGCATTTATGAGTCTTCAAAACAAGTTCATAAGGGAGTATTTACCGTTGATGCCCGCAATACAAGCGAGGAGCCACTTATCAAAGGTACTTATGAGGGAAATAATTATCCTGTTTCTCTTGATATGGCTAAAAAAACAGAGGCTAGTGGTGCACCGTCTTTCAAAGGTACATCTGTAATCAAAGGTGTCATAACAGCAGATTCTGATTACAGTTTTTCTGTTTCAGGAAATATGGACATAAATCCTCTGACTATTACGGCTAATGCATTTTCTCCTGAATTTGCGAGCGACATTTATCAGCGGGTTCTTGCTTCTATAAAGTCAATGTCAATTGGTGCGGAGGTCAAGTACAGCGACGCAGACGGCATTGATTTGAAGATTACAAGCGACATAGACAAAATCTTTGCTTCAACGCTCAAATCTGTTATGAACAGCGAACTAAAGCAAGTAAAGGCTCTCGCTATCGAGAAAATTGAGAAAGAGCTTTCTCAGAGCACAGGTCTTGCCTCTGAGCAGATTGCAGAGTTTACAAGCATTGCGGAGCAGATAAATGATGCTGATTCTGCCATAGAAGCTTTGAACAATCTGCTCGAAAAGAAGAAGAAGGAACTTTCGGCACAAGCTAAAGAAGCGGCGAAGAGTACCGCGAAAAATGCAGCAAAATCAGCTGTTGATACGTTGCTGAATGGTGGCTCTGGAAAAGACGCCGCATCCTCTGCTTCTGATGCAGCAAAGTCAACAATGAAAGGTTTTATGAAGGGATTGAAGAAATAAGCGATTGCCGTCAATGCTATTGTTGACACGCTTTTTTTAATTAGTTATCATAAGTAACTGCATTTTTTATCTGAATTTTTTTTATAGGAGTTCTCAATGTCAGGACACAATAAATGGTCTACTATTAAACACGCTAAAGGCGCAGCTGATGCTAAACGTGGTCAGCTTTTCACCAAATTGATTAAGGAAATCTCAATCGCTGCCAGCATGGGTGGCGGTGACCCTAACGCAAACCCACGTCTCCGTGCTGCAATCGTAAAAGCTCGTGCAGCTTCAATGCCAAAAGACAATATCGAGCGCGCTATCAAAAAAGGTACTGGTGAGCTTGGTGGCGGAACATTCGAGGAACTTGTTTATGAAGGATACGCAGCAGGCGGTGTTGCAGTTCTCGTAGAAGTTCTTACAGATAACAAAAACCGTGCAGCAGCTAATGTTCGCAACATCTTCACAAAGAACGGCGGAAACTTGGGAACATCTGGTTCTGTAAGCCGTATGTTCGACCGCAAAGGCGTTATCGAGTATGATGCAGAGAAAGTAGGCGAAGAAGAAGTTATGGAAGCAGCTCTCGAAGCTGGTGCAGACGATATCGTTAATGAGGACGGAGTTATTACAGTAACTACTGATCCAGCAAGCTTCACAGCTGTTGTTGAAGCTCTTGAGCCAAAAGGTTGGGAGTCTCTCTCTGCTGAAGTTTCAATGGTTCCACAGGCTTATACAGCAGTTGATAAAGATACAGCTGCAAAAGTTCAGAAACTTATCGATCGTCTTGAAGAAGATGACGATGTTCAGAACGATTGGTCTACAGTTGAGTATCCAGAGGATTTTGATCCAGAAGCATAGTAAAGGTTATTGGGCCTAGATGCAAACGTACCCCACATTCTTGTGGGGTATTTTTTTGCTTATGAAAAAGAGAAGAGTTATTGGAATAGACCCAGGTCTTGCACACACAGGATTTGGTGTTGTTGATGCCGTTGGTAACAACATACGGTTGGTTAGCTACGGCGTAATAGAAACATCGTCTGAAGAAGAGCACGGCATCCGTTTGCTTGCTATTTATAATCGCCTCGTGGCAGTTCTGCAGGAGTTCAATCCGCAGGAGTCAAGCATGGAAGAGTTGTATTTTGCAAGAAATGTTTCTAGCGCGCTATGGGTTGCAGAAGCCAAAGGGGTTGTGACAATGAGCCTTGCACAATATGCAATTCCGCTTAAGATGTACCGCCCTAATCAAATAAAATATGCTGTGACTGGTACCAAGACAGCGGACAAGAAAACTGTCGAGCAATATGTAAAAATTCTGCTTAATCTTGAGACTGAACCAAAACCAGATCATGCCGCTGATGCTCTTGCTGTTGCAATTACGCATATTTTTTCGACCCAGATGCAGAACTTTTAGTTAGCTCTGTCATTAAAATTCTTGAATAGAAACGTTATAACTGGTAAATTATTCTGTATGTTTGATGTAAAAGACACTGATTTGTTTGATCTTGAAGAAGATGATTTTGATACAATTCTTGCCAGTGATATAAAGTTCTCCGGCAATATAAAATTTACAAAGCCTTTTATGATTCGTGGTTTTGTTTCTGGACGCATAGATGCCACCAGCGATTTGATTATTGATTCTGAGGGCGTAGTAAAGGCATCTGTAACGGCATCACGTGTTCTTGTACGCGGAAAGCTCGAAGGAAATATCATTGCACAGGATATTGTTTTTGTTTCAGCAACAGGTTCTGTTACTGGTGATATTACTGCTAAACAGGTTGTCATTGAACCAGGAGCATTTTTCTCTGGTCAGTGTAACATGGGACGATAATGAGGCTTATATGTTGCCTCCATGCAACACCACTAACGCGGAGTTTTTTAAGGAGTAATTTTATGAAAAAAAATATATTTGCGCTTGCTTTTGTTTCAACTGTTCTCGCTGCTTCAATTTTTGCACAGCAAAAAGGCGATGCGTTGGCAATGTATCGTGCTAAACGCTATGACGAAGGTATCGCAATCTGTAAGCAGGAATTACAGGCAAATCCTAGAAATGTTGAATCTTACGTTGTTCTTTGTTGGAACTTGAACGGTGCCAAACGTTTTCAGGAGGCTGAGACCTATGCTTTGGAAGCTCGTAAAATAGACCCAAAGAATACTCGCCTTATGGAAGCTCTTGCTGAGTCAAGGTATTATCAAGGAAAAAATGCTCCAGCACTTGAAATGTTCCAGCTTTATGTTTCTAATGCTCCTACTGATGCAGGTGATTATGGATGGGCTTATTACTATATGGGTGAGATCTTCATCCGACAGGGACGTTATGAGCATGCCGATATGTCATATTCAATGGCAACCCGCATCGATCCTGTAAAGGCTTTGTGGTGGAGCCGCTGTGGCTATGCTAGGGAGATGGCTGGTTCTTATGCTTCTGCTTTGGAAGCTTATAATAAGGCTGTTGCCCTTGATTCTAGGCAGACTGATGCTGCACGTGGCCGTGAGCGAGTAGCGTCTAAAGTACGATAATTCAGAGGTTTTCCATACATAAATGGTCTGTTTGAGTGTTCATTTTGAGACGCTTGGTTGCAAGCTGAATCAGGTTGAAAGTGAAGGTGTAGCAAGAGCGTTCGTGAATGCTGGTTTTACAGCAACTATGGAGCCTTTGACTGCTGCCGCTGCTGTTGATGAGACTGTGCCTCTTTGTATCGTAAATACTTGTACGGTCACGGCTAAGGCTGAACAAAAAGCAAGACGAATAATCCGTCTGCTTCTTACAAAATTCCCTTCTTGCGTTGTTGTTGTGACAGGTTGCTATGCACAGCTGAACAAGGCTGATTTGCTTGCAATGGACGAGCGGGTTGCCGTTATTGGCGGTCAGAACAAGGGCTATCTTGCGGATGTTCCCTCTCTTATCCTTGACAATAAAAATTTGACTGGAATATCTTTACAAAAAGTTTTACAAGATTTTTTTGATAAAAAACAGTCCTTGTCTAAGCCTAATGAGATTTCTGCTCCATTTAGGCTTTCAACTGATACTTTTATAAATCATTCTCGCTCTTCTCTAAAAATACAGGACGGCTGTAATGCTGCCTGTACGTACTGCCGTATTCGGCTTGCCCGTGGTCGTTCCGTGTCTCTTGATGCTCAGGAAGTGATAGACCGCGTGCAGGCTTTGGAAAGGGCGGGACAGGGCGAGGTTGTAATAACCACAGTAAATATCGCTCAGTACAGGGGTAAGTGGAAAGACGGAACGATTGGCTTTGCCGCTCTTCTAGGTTTGATTCTTGAGA
The DNA here is from genome assembly GCA_902803735.1 of uncultured Spirochaetaceae bacterium. GTDB lineage: Bacteria > Spirochaetota > Spirochaetia > Treponematales > Treponemataceae > Treponema_D. Next base: position 3,572 of record CADCRJ010000289.1, on the reverse strand, counting down.
ATACGGAATCAATTGGCATTCGTATTTCAAGCCTTTACCCAGAAATCGTAACAGAGGAGCTTGCTGAGCACCTAAAAAATCCTAGGGTACGCCCGCATTTTCATATATCAGTTCAGTCTGGAAGCGATACCATTCTTGCAAAAATGAAGCGGCCTTATAAAATACAGGCTGTATTCAGAGCTGTCGAGCTTTTGAAGCAAGCAAAAGGAAATCCGTTTCTTGCCTGTGACATTATCGCGGGTTTTCCAGGCGAGACGGACGAGGACTTTGCTCTTACTATGCAGATGCTGGAAAAATGCGGCTTTACGTTTGTTCATGCATTTCCGTTCAGTGCTCGTCCTGGAACTGAGGCTTTTGAAATGCGGCCGATGGTTCCAAACTATATTACTGATACTAGAATCAAGGCTCTGGAGGCTTTCTCTGCAAAGTCAAAGACTGGTTACATAAAAAGCTTTGAGGGCAAGATTCTGCCTGCTGTGTGCGAGACTGTGCACAGGGCAAAGATTATGAAGGAGCGGGTTATAGTTCACGCCGTTACGGAGAATTTCTTGCATTGCCAGCTTGTTTTTGAGCCAGGTTCTCCAAACATCCCATTGGCAGGAAGCGTGGTGCAGGTTGAGATTGTTCGCCCGCTTGAATCTGGCGAGAGAACTGGTGAAAGTGACACGCTTGCAAAACTTGTTTAAAAAGTTGCTTGGAGAGGGTATACTGGAATCATGCTTTCAAAAATCGGGTCTTTTATCCTGCAAAGATTCTCCTCTGTTCCTTATGTTATTGGCTACATAGGTAAAGTCTTTTCGTCAAGCTTGTTCTTTATGAAGCGTGAGCGGGCTGCTACTAGAATCCTTATTATGCAGCTTTTGTTTACTTTTATAGAGGCTCTCTCAATTGTAAGCATTCTTGCCGCAGGATTGGGCTCTGCTCTTTATGTTGTCGGACATAACTTCCTTTTGTCTTTTGGTCAAGGTTCCCTCATATATGACTTGCCCGTAGTTGTAGTATCTCGTGAGCTCGGACCGCTGCTAGTCGCTTTTGTTGTTACAGCCCGCTCTGCAACTGCCATTGCAACTGAGCTTGGAAGCATGGTTACCTCTCATCAAATTGAAAGCTATATTTCTGTTGGTGTTGACCCTATAGATTATCTTGTTTCTCCCAGATTTTTAGGGGTTACTTTGTCTGTTTTTCTTTTAAGCATTTATTTTTCCCTGTTCGGACTTCTTTTTCCTGCGATTATGGCAAAAATCGTAAATAATGTACCTCCGTCCATATATTTTAGGGATTTGTTTCAGAAAGTTTCCGTTATGACAGTTGTGACAGTCACAATAAAAAGCATTGTATTTGGAATGGTAATAGCTGTTACCTCAACTTATTACGGATTTAATGTTGAACGTGCTTCTACAGAGATTCCTGTCGCAGGAATTCAGGCTGTAAGTAAATCATTTTTCGGCATTATTATAGCGGATGTCTGCATAATGGTCTGCTCGTTCTTGTTGTAGGGGGAACTATGAGTTTGTTTTATGCTGATGACGTGAAATTTTCTTCTAGGAATAAGCAAATCATAAACGGAATTACCCTTAGCGTTGAACGAGGCTCTGTTATTGGACTTTTAGGGCAGTCTGGTAGCGGAAAGTCAACTTTGCTGAAATTGCTTTCGGGTATTCTTGTTCCTTCTGCTGGCAAGATTCTGTATGACGGAATTGATATTCAACTTATGTCAAACGTACAGAATAAAATGTTCCGTCGCAAGTGTTCTTTTGTATTTCAAGATTCAGCTTTATGGGCAAATCAAGACATTCAGCAGAACCTGAACCTTCCTTTGCAGCCTCATAACCCGTTGATGAGCCAGAAAGACCGTCTTGATGCGATACATGAAATTTGCAATATTGTAGGATATACTCGCCCATTGAACCTTAGACCTGTTGATTTGTCCGCTGGAGAGCAAAAAAAAGTTGCTTTTGCCCGTGCACTAATAAATAAGCCCGATGTTCTTTTTTTGGATGAATGTACGGAATCCCTTGATAGAAAGGGGGCTGCTTTAATTATAAAACTGCTCCTTGATTTTAAGGAAAAAGGAAATACAATTATATACGTAAGCCATAATTCAACTTTTATTTCTGAAATGCAGGGAACTTTATACGAAATTGAAGATGGCTTTTTAAAAACTGAAGGTAAAGATGAAATTTAAGATACGGTATGCGGATCAAATAGTCGGTTTTTTCTCATTGGTTGCTTTGATAGGTATTATAGTCCTTATTTTTTCTATAGGATCAAAGCAGCATTGGTTTGTTAAGAAAAATTATTATTACTCAATTTTTGATTCAAGCACGGGTTTTTCTGTTGGTATGGATCTTACCTACAAAGGTTTTTCAATAGGAAAAGTAAAATCCGTAAGTTTGCAGGGATGGATGGTGCGTGTTGATTTTTACGTGACGTCTGAATATGAGGAATATGTAAAGGAAAACTCTCTGGTTGAGCTCATTTCAAGTCCTATAGGTCTTGGTTCTTCTTTTGTTCTGCATCCAGGTCTTGGTCCTGATTTGATGCCGACAAATTCTGAGATTTACAGAAAAAATTCTGGTTTCGGTGAAAAAATCATTGCCGAGAAAAAAATCCGTATTGAGCAACAGGCAGATTCAATTAGTGCTCTTATGATAAAAGCCTCTGATTTGCTTGATAATTTGAACTTGCTTTTGAAAAATGTCAATTATGCGCTAGAAGGCAAGGGAAACTCTACTCTCACAGGAATTTTCAAAAATATTGAAAAAATTACAGCCACTTTGAACAAACCTGAGGGAGCTGTTCCTGCGTTGCTAGGTTCCGATATTACTGACAATCTGGTTGCGGTCATTAGCGATGTAGATGCTATTCTCTCTGATTCAGACGGTGTTGTTCCTTCTTTGCTTGGACCTCAGTTTTCAACGGATCTGAGCACAATCCTGTCTGATGTATCATCAGTTCTTGAGCAGGTTAATAATATTGCGGAGAATGCGGACAATCTCATTGACGTTGCTGTTCCAGAAATTGAGAAAGCTCTCGCCGACCTCGACATAGCATTGAAACAGCTTAATGATTTACTTGTTGGTGTCAGCAACCTTCCTGTTATCAGAAGTCGTGTTCCTGACCGTTCTAATGAGGCTGCTGCTTCTGTTCATTTGAGAAATCCTGAGTTCTAAGGGGTGTTTATGAAGAAACTTTGTATCTATGCTGTTTGTACTGTTTTTTTGTCAGTTTTGCTTTTTTCATGTGCATCTTCAAAAAAATCACGGCTTCGCCCAATGAACATTACAAATACCTATACAAGTACCGTAAATTATTATGAGCTTGCGAACAATGATTTGTGTGCAGGTCGCTATAAAAACGCAAGGTCTAACCTCAAGCTTGCTTACAAGAGTGCAGTTTCAATTGATGAGAGCGATTTATTATGCAGAATATCGCTCTCGGCTATAACATACAGAGTCTCTGTTCCTGACTCTGATTTAGAGGATGACGAAGCCTTTTTGAATAAATCTGTGGCAGAGCTTCTTTTTGATGCAAAAACATTTGCATCTCGTACCGACCGCGTTGATTTTTTT
>CADCRJ010000288.1 GCA_902803735.1 uncultured Spirochaetaceae bacterium | reverse complement strand
TATATGGCACATTCTATAAGAGTGTCTCCATACTCGTTTTTTTCCCTAAGCAGTTTTTTGTCAAACCGTTCCATGAACGTCTTAGCGGTTCCGTCTTCGGCAAGGGCGTACAAGTCCATCTTTGACTCGTCCTTTTCTATAACCCCTTTTTCAAGCATAAGCTGATAATAATCATGGTACCTCGTTACACATTTGTGCTTACAAGCATATATTTCTGGATGATAGTCAAGCATCAAAGAAAACATATCCTTGTCTTTTCCTACAGTCATCATTATTGGCCGCCTTCCATTAAAATTCCTTATATTAAGGTCAGCCCCCTTGTCAAGCATAAGCTTTAACAGCTCATAATCACGATTGCACTTATTGCCATAGCAGTGACCGTGCACCAATGCGTTAACTGGAGTGTCGCCGTATTCGTTCTGCACGTTTAGTGCGGCTCCCTTGTTCACCAAGTAAAATGCGGTTTCCTGCTTCTTGTTTAATATTGCGCTTATGAGCATCTGCCCGGAAAGTTTTGTTCCTGAAAAGCCTTCGCTTCCTTCTCCAAAGCACTCCTCAAAAAACTTTCTGAATGTCTCAAAGTCGTCATTCATCGCGCTCCAAATTAAATCCAATCCGTTCATTTTGTTTTACTCCTTAAATATTTAATCCTTCTTTTTCTTTTTTATAATCAATATAATTATATCATTTACATCCCATGTATATGCAATAAGGGCATCTCCCAGCTGCCATAACGTGCTTTTAGGAGATGCCCTTCTAATTTTCAGTCCTGTTAAAAGACTGATTATCTTATGCTTTTATAAGATGCCTTTGAGAGAATTGGTACAAAAAGCTATTCCTCGTCAATAATCCAGTCGTCAAGCTGCTCTTTTTCGCTCGAATAGTTCACCGCGACCTTGACGATTTTTCGGCCGTCGCTCAGTTTCTCCATGAGGATTTTTACTGTCTTCTTTTCTTCTTCTGAGCTGGGTGCTTACATTGAGAATTCTTATTGCTGTTTTTGGGATTTTAATGTAGTATGCGCCCTACAGGGGACGCTTTGCGGACACTCTGTGTCCCGCGGATTGCGGCGGCTTGCCTCCGATTTCTTGTGAATAAAGGAGGCTGTCTGTGACAGGGTATGAAATCGCGATGCTTGTAATCGCAATTATTGCTTTAGTTATAGACTTGCTTACTTTACTGAAAAAATAATGTAAAGAGCATAAAAAAAGCCCGCCCTGTAGCTGGCAACTTTCGGACGGGTTTTTAACAACTTGCTACGGAGGCGGTCGCTAGTCTGCATTGCGTCCCCGTTTGTTTTAATATACCTTGCGTTTGGGCTTTTTGTCAACTTTATGCCAAGTCGCAGAAGTAAGCCTTATTATTTCTGTGCAATCTTCCCTATAGGCGTAAGGTCCAGCGGCTCGTCTGCGCAAATTTTTCTGATGAACTCTACAATGTCTTTTGCTACATAGCAGGCATTTTCTATTGATGATCCGTAACAGCTCATTATGTATATTGATTCGGCTCCTCTTCCAAGCTTGTTCTGGTAATCCTGAAAAATATAGTCAGGCACATATTTTTTTACCAGACCACAAGGATTCTCAAAAAATCTGAAATATTCTGAAAGTTCTGGAGTTAAAAAATTCCTGTCACCAGTTCCATTCATTGCATAATTTGAAAAGAAACAACCATAACTGTTTTCTATCTCAAAGTCTCCAAGATGAACAAGGATTGCAAGTGACTTTATAGGGAATTTATCAAAACAGTCCGTCTTAAATGGCTCTAGCCCCATATACCCATATGAGCCAAGATTTTTTTCTTTTATTGGAAAAAAATCTATGGTAAGTTTTTTATTTGCTTTTGCAGCCTCTATGTATTCATCTATCTTTTTCTCAGCTTCAAGAATTTCCTGATAGATTTTTTCATCTGCCCTCGCTCGCTCATCTATAATTCTGAGAATTTTCTTACCTTCTTCTACAGTAGGTTTATAGGGCTTTGCTGGTTTGAACGGTTCCTCAACATTAAGTTTTTCGTTCAATGCAAAGTTTTCTAGGAATTCTATAAAATTCCTGCCTACCAGCTCAAGCATCTCCTTGTTTATTCCAGAGCGGTAAGTACGCCATACGCTTTCTGTTCCAAAGCCATATTTATTGTTAAGGTCTATGAAGTAGCAGTAGTCGCAGTAGTCGGCTCCAAACACAAACACGTTCTCAAAGGACTCGTCAACAGCTGCGTTTACGCTTCCAATTATGTTCCAGTCAAGTATCAGGTCTTTGTCAAACGCATAAAACTTGTCGCAGTTGTTCATCGTTGACATTCCTATCCCTGCCCTTGCCCGTATGAACGCCTTGTATGTTTCTGGCAGTGGTACGCCGAATTTTTCTTCAACTTCGTCCAATGAATCATACAGATGCATCATGTCTACAGGTCCCCCCTGCTGCATGAAGTTCTGTCCGTCTTCAATGCCTATCGGATCCCGATTGTAGTAATCCCTGAATATCTTTGTAATTTTTTCTTCGTCTGTCATTTTGTTTTACCTCTAAGTAAACTTTAACAGCTTAAATTTACCAAGCAGAGAGCAAAGCATACAGGCTTTCCCCCTGCTTACTATCTTACATAATTAATCAATAGAAAGTTTTGCTACAAAATCTTTTGCAGAGTACTCAAGAAGTTTTCGAGTTTCAAAATCCGCAGTTTTTCTGTAATCAATTCTGTAAACAGGGCATTCACTTTGGTTTAAGTCAACAAACAGGACAAAGTTCCTTTTGTAGCCAAAAGGAACGCAGTTCTTTGCCCACAGACTCTTAAAGCCGATTATGTTCTTGAAGTTAATCTGATTCATACAGCTAATTTGCTTACCATCTTCATCCCCAATATATTTAAGACCAAATGGATTTTTAAATTTCTCAAAATACTTTGGCAAAACCTTTATTATTTCTTCACTGTCTATAAAGGCATAATCTTCCTTTTCTGCAATCTGCATTACTTTATCCGTTACATCTTCGCCCGTTTCTTTGTCTAAAACCTTAAACGGAGGTTTTATGTCGGTAACATAAATTGCGTCAAACACATTTTCTAGGCTTGTAAAGCTTACGCGGTCAAAAGCAGGCTTGCCTGTCCCCCCTATTTTGTACCTGCCGCGCAGCTCAAAATCAACCTTCCGTAAGTCTGCTGTAGCAAAAATATTTGAAACAAGCTCATTAAATGCATCAAACATAATTTTTCTTAATTTTATGTTCATTAAGTCTGTTGACAAATCCTTTATATTCAAAAGGTCAGTGTACAGGCTGTTTGAACATATATTTGCATCACGAAGGACGTTCTGGAATTTTGTCACGTTCCTGTACTGCTCGTGTACAAGTGCATTGTTGTTCTTGCAGAATTCATAATTCTTTATTGAATCATTTTCATACGTTTTTATATCCCATAAAACAAAACCACATATACTTGTAGACTTTATGTATTCAATAAATTCTGCAAGTGCTTCTCCAACCTCCGTGACCTTCTGCCACCTTGGGTTCTCACTTGTAAGGAACCTGTCAAGCGTCTGGCTCAGTTTTTTGTATTCTTCCTCGCTTACTTCAAGGGTCTCTTCGCCTTCTTCGCTGTAGCCTTCTGGCAACGGTGGCTTAGGTTCTTTAATCTTAAATTTAAAGCCCCTGTCATTTATAGTAAGAGGAGGAATTATATTTAATATGTTGTTCTCTTTACAAAACTTCTCAAACTCACTATAAAGCCTGCCAGTTGAAAGGAATTCCCCTATCTTCTTAATTTCTTCTTCTGTGGCATCTGTTATTGCCATAAAATTCATATCCTCAAGATATTCTATAAACCCTTCGTTGTTGTAGGCTTCTTCCGTTGTATAAACATAACCAATGCCATTATAGTCAAACTTTACTACAGGATATTCTTTACCATTAAATTCTTCTGTCTCATCCAGAAAATAGTAGCAGATGAAATTACAGAGGATTCCCCGCCTTACGCAGAACTTCCATATTTTGTTCCAGTCCGAGGTCTTAAATAACAGCTCACGCAGGGCATCATAATCTTTTCCATCTACAAAGGCTGTTATCATTTTTAAGATGTCACTCTCAAAATCCTGTTCCTCATTTATTTTTTCTGCTATCCATTTTGCTGCATAGCAGAACGTCTCTCCCCTTAAGGAAAAACGCAGCATGGGATAAGACTCGCCTTTGTAGTCTACAATGAATTCTCCGAAATGATTTAGTCTGTCCCTTTCTGGAAGATTCTCAATTTCTGGAAAGTCTTCTTCTTCTCTATACAGTTTATTGTCTATCTCTATTTCTCTTACAAAAGTTTCTATGTTCTCTGCCAGAACTTCTGTATATTTCTCAAACTCCTCAAACTCCTCATCCTCTATAAAACCTTTTTTTGTACATACGTATATCGGACTGTCAGGATTGTTTCTCTTGCAATATATTTTGAACCCATCATAATATCCAAGGTCTAGATACCCCAGAGTCAGCAATGTCTGTGTATTATCCATATATTGGCTGTATTCAGGTTTTAAAAGCACTCCTTGCTTGCCTTTATACAAAAAACCTGAAGCTGGATAGCTATTCTGCGAGTCAATCTTCTCCAGCAGCCTTATGTCTGTTTCTTTCCTTATATCATCGCCAAAGACAAATCCGCCAGATTCCATGTACTCTCTGAACTCTGCCGTTACGTCCCTGTTCGTGCTGTCTTCTATGATTTTATAACTGGAACGTATTTCAAATTCTGCAAGCTCCCGAAAAACCTCATTAAAATTTTCAAACTTTTCATTTTCCCAGGATCTAAAAACGCCTTCAATTCTATACATTTCGCTCATCTTTCATATCCGCAATTTTACTGCACTACTGAAAACGAAACGCCTTTGGCATTTGCTTCTATAAGTTGTCTTCTGCCTTTTGCTGTGCAAATGATTTTCTCGTCTGCATTATACAAATCCTTTGTGTCTTTTACGATTTTGCAAAGAGATTCAAATGAAGTGCTTGCCGTGACTTCAAACAGTTTTGCATCGG
>CADCRJ010000287.1 GCA_902803735.1 uncultured Spirochaetaceae bacterium | reverse complement strand
TTGAAGCTACGCTGCGAATACCGCGCTTCGCCCTACGGCACGCCGTACGCACTTGCTACGCCGTATGTGCAGATTTTTTTTCGGGCGTGGAACCCCGCTTCCGTTGATTTCTGAGCTTTCAATAAAAACTCGACATTTGCCTTAAACCAATACTGTAAGTTTTGACTCTAAGCATGAGAATTTTACGTGCTTTACATTACCACCAAATTCCCCGTCTGTGTGCAGGACACTTGCTTTATCCGAGACAATTTCCATTGTACGGCAATTTTTTACACAAAAACCTTTCATTTTTGAGTGCAATCCCAAAATAAGAAAAGGGAACATTAGGAACGTAAGCCACTTTGGAACATTTGCTGCAATGCAAATTGAAAGCTTTCCGTCGTCACCTTTTGCCTTTGGAGCCATTGGAACGCCACCGCCCTCAGCTTTGAAGTTCATCGCTGCAAGGAAAATCAGGTTCTTGAAAAACTGTGGAGTCTGATTATCAAAGCTCACCGAGACATTCTGAGTTGTCATAGAGAAAAGCGTTTGTACCGTCAAAAAAGCGTAACTGAGCTTGCCCATGTGCAGCTTGTTAAGAATTATTTTTATCTTTGCTGTATTTATGGTTGTCCCAACAAGGGCATCCAAGCCGAATCCTGAGCTTATTCCGAATAAGCGGGTCTGGGATTTTTGTTCCGAATCGCTGTCGATGATATTGACTTGCCCCAAATCAATTTTTTTTGTTCCTTTTGAGTCAAGAATTATTTGGATGGCTTTGTGCGGGTTGTGCCTAGGTAAGTTCAGCCCCCGTGAAAAGTCGTTGCCAGAGCCAGTCGGAATAAGGCCGAACTTGATTTTATCAAAGTCCTTGATGCCGTTCAGAACCTCGTTTATGGTTCCGTCTCCACCAACAACTACGAGCCTTATATCATTGTCCTGCATCAGAGAAATTTCTTCTGCGATTTTTGTTGCGTGCCCTGGATATTCAGGAATGTAAGCTTTGTAAGGAATCTGTTTTTTTTCTATTATTTCTTTTACAATATCCCAGCGGCGTACTGCCTTGCCGCTGCCGCCGTGTTCATTTACAATAAAGTAGTACATTTTTCATATTCTATCATAAAAAAAAGGTTTGTGAATGAAAAAAAGACTTTTATATATCTGTTTATTGTTTTTTTCGCTTGCTGCTTTTGCTGGTGATTGGTCTTACCAGCTGGGGCTTGGAACAGGTACTCCTTTTATGAACCCAAGCGTTGAGTGGCTGAGTGGCTCTGGTAAAGAAAAACTTTCTAGCACTTGCTTTGGCTGGGATACCTCTATTGATTTTCGTCCTGTAAAGGAATCTAACGGACTTTCGCTCCTGTTTTCTTACGGTGCTGGATATTTGAATTCAAAAATGAAAGCCTCTCAGGACACTTCCTTTCCAGATTTCTCTGGAATGCTTAACTCCGTAAGGCTTGGTGCCGGAAAGCGTTTGGTTGATGATGAACGCTTTGGATTTACTTTGAACGGAATACTCGGATTTGTTTGGAGTGTTCAGACAGGGACTTCTAGTTATACGGAATTTAAGCGAAAGTCTACGCTGGTGAATTTCTCCTGTATGCTTGGTGCGGAAGCTTATGCAACTTACAAGCTGGACTCTAAGTGGAGTATTTTCCTTTCTGCGACAGGCTTACTGAACCTTGGCGGTACGACGACTCTAAAAAATAAATTCTTGTTTGCAAGCAGAAATGTTTCGTCAAAAGTCGATGGATCCCCAAAATTTGGCACTTTTGCGGTGTTTCCAAGGCTTGGGGTGTGTTACACTTTCTGACAGTTTATGATACACTCTTGATATGAAGAATATAACCTATGTTTTTGGACACAGAAATCCTGATACGGATGCTGTGGTTTCGGCAGTAGCCTTTGCCAGACTTAAGAATTTACTTGGTGAAACAGATTACAAGGCTGCACGTGCAGGAAAACTGGCTCCCCAGACAGAGTACATTTTCAAAAGATTCGGGATTGAGCCGCCTGAGTATATTCCTGATTTGATTCCTAAGACCGCTTACTACATGAACGATAAATTTGAGGCTATAAACGGAAACAAATCTCTTTGGAGTGCCGTCGCAGCAATGCAGAAAAACGGAATGAAGGCAATTCCTGTTACAGACGACGATGGAAATTACAAGGCTTTGTTGCATTACAATGCCTTTGCAAAGAATGTGCTTTCTATTTTGAACCCAGAGCACCATCTCAACGTTTCCACTAGCATTGGGCTTATGTGCGACACTCTGAACGCACAGCAGCTCCATATTGAGAACAAGGACTCTATCTTTAAGATGACGATTATCGTTGGAGCCGCAAGTTTTGAGTCCTTTAAGAAGACACTCGAAGCTCATCTCAGCGAGAAAGTCGTTGTTGTTACTGGTGACAGGGAGGATATTCAGAATTTCTGCTTTGAGAAGCAGATTTTTGCCCTTATTGTTTCTGGCGGAAAAATGCCGAAGAAAGAGATTTGCGAGAAAGCTCGCAGCTCAAAGACTTCTGTGTTTGTAAGCTCTTATGATACAGCCTCTACGGCAATGCTCGTATCGTACTCTTCTCCTGTATCTGTTATGAGCGATTATGACGTAAAGCCCGTAAAGCCTATGGATCCATTGAGCAAAATCCGCCCGATGTTGCATGAAAGTCCTAGCCGCTCTCTGCCTGTTGTAAACGATGACAACAAGCTTATCGGCATTATCTCTGAGAACGACTTGCTTCATGAGCCTAGCGTACAGGTATCTCTCGTTGACCACAATGAGCTGAGCCAGGCTGTTGAGGGCGTTGAGAACTACCGCATCAGGGATATTATTGACCATCACAGAATTGGCTCGATTGTCACAAAATACCCGATTACGTTTATAAACCGCCCCGTCGGCTCTACTTCGACACAAGTCGCAAATTTGTACCGAGAGAATCATGTCTCAATTCCTGTTGAGATAGCTCAGATTCTTCTTTGCGGCGTACTGAGCGATACCTTGATTCTTCAGTCGGCTACGACGACCGAGATTGACATTGAGGTTGCAGAGTATCTCTCTACAATCACAAACCTTGAGATAAAGGACATTGGAAAGGATATAATCACGGCAGGAAGCCATATCGGCAACCGCAGCGTGGGAGAGGTAATCAATCAGGACATGAAGGCTTATACAGAGGGCAAATTCTCTTATACAGTAAGTCAGATTGAGGTTGATGACCCTGAAGAAATCTGCGGACGCAAGAAGGAATTCTTGGAGGAGCTTGAGATTACAAGGCGTTCAAACGGCGGGCTTTTCTCCGTCTTGCTGATTACAGATATTACAAAGCTTAGTTCGTATATGTTTATGGCGAGCGACAGCAAATTTGTTCCATTTGTGAATTTCCCAAAGGTTGAGGAAAACGTTTACTTCTTGAAAGACGTTGTAAGTCGCAAAAAGCAGCTTATTCCTCTTCTTACAGAAGCTCTGATGAGCTTTAAGGGGTAGTGATGGAACCAATCCGAACGGGGCTTGTGCTTGAGGGTGGAGCCATGCGGGGGCTTTTTACTTGCGGGGTTCTTGATTGCTTTCTTGAAAATGGTATTAATTTTGATGGAGCAATCGGTGTTTCCGCAGGCGCAGCCTTTGGATGCAACTTCAAATCCAAGCAGGTAGGCAGGGCTCTCCGCTATAATCTCAAATACATGGGCGACAAGCGTTATTGCTCGCTTAGGTCTCTTTGGAAGACTGGAGATCTTTTTAATGCGGATTTTTGTTACCGCCGCTTGCCAGATGAGCTAGACCCGTTCGATTATGAGACCTACCGCAAGAATCCCATGGAATTCTATGCGGTGGCAACTGACGTTATGACAGGGCTTCCTGTTTATAAAAAGCTTGTGAGCTGCGATTCAGAGGATTTGCAGTTTATGCGGGCAAGTGCGTCAATGCCGCTGGTCTCAAAGCCTGTTAATATAAACGGGCTTAAGCTTCTTGACGGCGGAATCTCTGATTCTGTGCCGTTGAAGCATTTTGAGAACCTTGGTTATAATCGCAATGTCGTGGTTCTTACGCAGCCCAAGGATTATGTCAAAAAACAGAGCCGAGCCATTCATTTTATTAGTCCTTTGCTGGGAAAGTATCCTAATTTGGTTCTGGCAATGCAAAAGCGACCTGATGTTTACAACAATCAGACGTCGCGGGTTTTTACCGCTGCTCGGGCTGGGCGGATTCTGGTGATTTGTCCTGACGAGCCGCTTGGAATCTCTCGTATTGAGAAAAACCACGCCGAGCTGGAGCGGGTCTATACAGAAGGAAAAAAAATTGCTTTGAGGCGGCTTAATGAAGTGCGTGCGTTTTTGAACCCGTCTTGCAAAGTTTAGTTAAAAAAATAAAAGGGCGAATGTCGAGTTTTGATTGTAAGCTCAGAAAGCAACGGAAGCGGGGTTCCAGGCCCGAAAAAAAATCTGCACATACGGCGTAGCAAGTGCGTACGGCGTGCCGTAGGGCGAAGCGCGGTATTCGCAGCGTAGCTTCAAGCGAGC
>CADCRJ010000286.1 GCA_902803735.1 uncultured Spirochaetaceae bacterium | reverse complement strand
CCATGCTGGCAGTCGGCTCAACGCCGTTCTTTGCCATTGGAAGAACCATCTCGTTTACGTCCTCGTAGTTCCAGCCGAAGGCTTTGTAAAGGATGTCTCGCTGTTCCTGTGTGCTTACAGGAATCTTTTTGTTAGGAATTGGAACATCCTTCAGCTTTGTAAGGTTCAAGTCAAGCCACTCGCCGTAAGGGTAGAGGCTTGCAAAGCGGTTCTTGCACTCCTCGTCGGAGATAAGGCGTTTTTGCTGCAAGTCCACCAAGAGAATTTTGCCTGGCATGAGTCGGGACTTTTTTGCTATGTTGTCGTCTGGAATGTCCAGAACGCCGACCTCTGACGAGAGGATAAGCATGTTGTCTTTTGTAATGTAGTAACGGCTTGGTCTGAGTCCGTTGCGGTCAAGGGTTGCTCCAAGCACATCTCCGTCCGAGAAGATGATTGCGGCCGGACCGTCCCAAGGCTCCATCATTGTTGCCCAATAATGGTAGAAGTTCCTTTTCTCTTCGCTCATAGCGTCATTGTGCTTCCATGGCTCAGGGATACAAGCCATTACAGCGAGAGGGAGAGGCATTCCGTTCATAGTGAGGAATTCAAGCGTGTTGTCGAGCATTGCGCTGTCTGAACCAGATGTGTTTACAGCCGGCAAGATTTTGCGTATGTCCTTGTCAGAGAATACTGGCGAAGAGAGCGTTTCCTCGCGGGCAATCATTCTGTCTGCGTTGCCGCGGATTGTATTGATTTCGCCGTTGTGTGCTATGAACCTGTTCGGATGGGCACGCTCCCAGCTTGGATTTGTATTTGTTGAGAACCTTGAGTGAACGATTGCAAGGGCTGATGTATATTCTGGGCTTTGCAAGTCTTTGTAGAATGTTCTGAGCTGCTGAACAAGGAACATTCCCTTGTATACGATTGTTCTTGATGAGAGTGAGGCTACGTAGGTGTTGAACTTTGTCTGCTCGAACTGACGGCGGAGGACGTACAGCTTGCGGTCAAAATCAATGCCGCTTGCTATCTGCTCTGGTCTTGCGACAAAACACTGCATGATGACTGGCATACAGTCTCTTGCACGTTTGCCGAGAACGTCCGCATTTACAGGAACGTTTCTCCAGCCAAGAAATGTAAGACCTTCTTTCTGTGTAAGGTACTCGAACATTTTCTGTGCCTGTGCACGCATGAGTTTGTCCTGCGGAAAGAAGAACATTCCGACACCGTAATCACGGTAATTGCCAAGCGTTATACCGCATTCGCTTGCGGCAGTTTTGAAAAAGTTGTGAGAAATCTGCAAGAGAATGCCGACTCCGTCACCAGTCTCGCCAGTAGCGTCTTTTCCAGCTCTGTGCTCAAGCTTTTCAACGATTGAGAGCGCATTCTCAACAATTTTACGGGATGGCTCACCGTTAATGTTTACAACAGCTCCGATTCCGCAGTTATCGTGCTCAAACGATTCTTCGTACAGTGTTTTTTTCGTCATCTAGTAACCTCTTAGAACGCAAAAATGCAAAAAAAAATGACGTTTTACAAAAAACTGCGCAAAAATGCTGTATGCAGTCTTTTGTAAAACGTCATCGTTGTGTATAAATATCCAACATTTTGAATATTTATGCAAGAGGAATTTTGAATTTATTGACGATTTTTTAGCTTTCGCGAATATCGCTTATTTTTACGTCCGTCTGCTGTACGATTTTCTCAATATCAGCGGCTGAGACGTGCTCAATTTTTACCGTACAGAATCTCTTTGAAGCATCTTCGCTGTCAGACGTAACGACAGAAACAATGTTTCCTCCGAGTTTAGCGATTGCATCAGTAAGCTTTGCAAGCTCTCCTGCCTTGTCGCTCATCTCAAAAGAAACGCGAACTCCCTTATGCCTTGCACCGAACATCTCAATAAAGGCAAGGAACAGGTCTGTCTCCGTGATGATTCCGACCAGCACATCCCCGTTCATTACAGGCAGACAGCCAATGTCGTGGTCTGCCATTATACGGGCAGCTTCCTCAACGACCTCGTTGCAGGAGACCGTATACACTTTTTTTGTCATTATTTTCTCGACTTTGAGCTTTGAGAGCAGATAGCCGATTTCATAAATATCAAGGGTTGTAGCCTCTGACGGGCCGGCCTTGTTCAAGTCATTCTTTGTGATAAGCCCTACAAGCCGTCCTGAGTCATCAAGAACAGGAAGCTTACTGATGTTTTCTTTGAGCATTTTTGCACGGGCATCAGTAACAGAGCTGGTTGGTGCGATGTAAATAGGATTTTTAGACATGAAATCAAGAACTTTCATATACTTACCTCCAAATCAATTCTAGCATTGAAACTAAAAAATTGCTAAAAAATTTTAACCGCCAAGATAAGCTTTTCTTACGGCAGGGTCAGAAATCATATCCTTTGAGTTACCGCTTGATGCAATCTGACCGGTCTCAAGGATATAAACCCTGTTCGCAATGCTCATTGCTTTGAACGCATTCTGCTCGACAAGAAGAATCGTAGTGCCTTCCTGATTGATTTTCTGTATGATTTCAAAAATCTCGTCAACAAGGATAGGAGCGAGTCCCATACTAGGCTCGTCAAGCAAAAGAAGCTCAGGCTTTGACATAAGGCTTCGTCCCATTGCGAGCATCTGCTGCTCGCCGCCAGAAAGCGTTCCTGCTTCCTGCTTAAGACGTTCCTTTAATCGCGGAAAGAGCGAATACACATGGTCAAGGTCATCTTTGATGTTGTTCTTGTCATTGCGTGTATAGGCACCCATCTCAAGGTTTTCTTTTACCGTAAGGTTAGCGAAGATTCTGCGTCCCTCAGGAACTTGAATCAATCCCTTTCTAACAATTTTATCTGCGGAAAGATCTGTGATGTTCTCTCCTTTAAAAATGACGCTTCCGCTCTGCTTTTTAATCAGGTTCGAGATAGCGTGAAGGGTAGTGGTCTTACCAGCTCCATTGGAACCAATAAGGCTTATAATCTCATTTTTCTCAACATTAAAACTAATTCCTTTGAGCGCGCGGATTGCCCCATAAGAAACTACAAGATTTTCTATTTTAAGCATTCTGTCCTCCTGTTATGGATACCTCTAAAAACTTCAGTTTTTAGAGATGACCTTATTTTCCGCCTGCGGCTTCTGCTCCAAGATAAGCCTTTATGACTTCTGGATTAGAGCGGATTTCTTCAGGGGTTCCCTCTGCAAGCTTTCGGCCATAGTTCAGAACATAGATTCTCTCGCAGATTCCCATTACGAGCTTCATGTCGTGCTCAATAAGAAGAATTGTCAGGTTGAACTCTTTCCTGATTGTTGCAATCAGTTCCATGAGCTCCTTTGTTTCCTGCGGGTTCATTCCTGCAGCAGGCTCGTCAAGGAGAAGAAGTCCTGGATTTGAGGCAAGGGCACGGCAAATCTCAAGCTTTCGCTGCTCTCCGTAAGGGAGATTTTTTGCCAGCTCGTTTTCTTTTGTCTCAATTCCGAACATAGAGAGCAAATGTCTTACTCTTTCTGTCATAATCGCTTCGTCTTTGCGGAACTTCTTGGTTCTGAAAAGGATATTGAATATGCCTGCGTTTCTCTGGGCGTGCATTGCGATACGAACATTGTCTGCGACTGTAAGGTTTCCGAAGAGCCTTATGTTCTGGAACGTGCGAGCAATGCCGATTTTGTTGAGCTGGGCAGGAGTGCGTTTATTTACAACGACTACGTGACCGTCCCTGTTCCAGAAAGAAATTTGTCCCCCTGTTGGTGTGTAAACGCCTGAGAGCATATTGAAGACAGTTGTTTTACCAGCTCCGTTAGGACCGATAAGCCCTACGAGCTCGCCCTTGTATAAGTTCATTGAGAAATCGCTTACAGCACGGAGACCGCCAAAAACAATGGATACGTCAGATGCCTGTAAGATAAGCTTTTTTTCGTCCATTAGTCAGCCTCCTTGTTCTTTTTATTCCACTTGCTGCGGAGCTTTGCAATAAAGGAAGGTAATCCTTCCCACGCCTTTATGAACGAGAACTCTTTCATGCCCATTAGTCCTTGTGGTCTGAAAAGCATGACCAAAATAAGGATTACTGGGTAGACCAAGAGCCTGTAGTTCTGCATGAATCTCAAGAATTCCTGCAAATAAGTGAGTACGAAGGCTGCTATTACAGAACCTGTTATTGAGCCCATTCCACCAAGAACTACGAAAATAAGGGCATTTATTGAGTTATTGAAAGAAGCCAAGTCTGGTTTTATGTATCCGATGAAAGGAGCGTACAATGCGCCGCCAATTCCGCCAATGCAGGAAGCGATAACGAATCCTATCATCTTGTATTTGAAAACGCTTACGCCGTTTGAGTTTGCTGCAATCTCATCTTCGCGGACTGCAAGAATCGCACGGCCAAAAGTAGAGCGCAAG
This sequence comes from uncultured Spirochaetaceae bacterium, assembly GCA_902803735.1. Taxonomy (GTDB): domain Bacteria; phylum Spirochaetota; class Spirochaetia; order Treponematales; family Treponemataceae; genus Treponema_D. The sequence continues at coordinate 3,943 of CADCRJ010000286.1, read as the reverse complement.
AAGTTCTGCAAGAAAACGATTATTACGACGAGCATTCCGATAATCAGCAGGTAGGAGAGTGCAGGTCCCCATACAAGGTCATCCCTGAATACAGAATATTTTAGACTTTTTCCGTTAGGACCGCCTGTAAATGCCTTTAAGTTTATGAGGACGACCCTTATGATTTCGCCAAATGCAAGCGTTACAATTGCGAGATAGTCGCCTTCAAGCTTAAGTGTCGGAAATCCAATTATAAAGCCGAAAATCACTGCGACAAGAGGGGCAATGAGCATTGCGAGCGGAAGCGGAAGCCCGACATCCTGAAAGAGAATCATAACGGTATAGGCTCCGACTGCCTCAAATGCACACTGTCCGAGTGTCAGCTGTCCTGTGATTCCGCTAACAACGTTAACGCTGAGAGCCATGATTGCGTTTATTCCGCCGAGGGTGATAATCTGTGCCGTGTAAGCGTCAATTAGCTCTGCCCTTATGAGCAGGAACGGAACGATTATCAAGAACATTGCTACGGCTGTGAGAATCAATGAATTGCGATAAAATTTGTCTGTTTTTGTCTGTATGGTATTCATCGCTTCCTCCTAGACCTTGACCCTAAGCTTTTTGCCGAGAAGTCCGGCAGGTTTTACAAGAAGAATTACAATCAAGATACAATAAGAGATTGCATCCGCATATTTTGATGAGACGTAAGCTTTTACCATAGTCTCTGCAATGCCGAGGATTACGCCTCCGACCATTGCACCTGGGATTGAGCCGATTCCGCCGAGAACAGCCGCGACGAACGCTTTTAGTCCAGGAATGTATCCCATTACAGGGTCAATCTGAGGGTAAGCCGTAGCGTAGAGAACGCCGCCTGCACCTGCAAGGACTGAACCGATTATGAACGTGATAGCGATGATTTTGTTTACATTTATTCCCATGAGGCTTGCGGCTCCCAAGTCATAAGCGACGGCACGCATAGCCTTGCCGGTCTTTGTATAATTCACGACATAGTTGAGAATCATCATAAGGGCGGCACTAAGCAGGATTACAATCATCTGAATGTTCGAGAAAGAGAATGACCAGAAAGTGAATGTCTTAGTCGGCATTGTAGGAAACTGGCGTGGATCCGGACCGATAAAAGGCAGAACTCGCATTATGTTCTGGAGAATAAGCTCGACTGCGATGGCTGTGATAAGCGAATTTAGGCGAGGTGCGTTTCGTAATGGGCGGTAAGCGACCCTTTCGATTACAAGTATAAGAATGGAGCACATAACCATTGCTCCTGCAAACGCACATACCATGCCGAAAGGTGTTGTGCCCATCGCACAAAGAATAAAATAGCCTGTATAGGCTCCGACCATCATAACGTCGCCGTGTGCAAAATTTATGAGTTTTACGATTCCGTAAACCATTGTGTAGCCGAGGGCGATAAGAGCGTAGATACTTCCCAGTGAAAGCCCGTTTATCAGCTGCTGAACAAACAAAGAACCAGTGCCCAAAGCAAGTTTCCTCCTAAAAAAATAACAGGCACCCGAAAGCATGTTTCGGGCACCATTTCAGATACTTACGGATTTACCGTTGTTTTGTATGCGGAAGAAATTGTTCCGTCATCAAGTTTAATTGTCTCGACAATTACAGCTGATTTTACAGGGTTCCTGTCGCTGTCAAATGTGAGGTGTCCTGTAACGTAATTTCCGTCTGTTGCAGCAAGTGCGTCCCTTACTTTTACGCTGTCAGTTGTTCCTGCTTTGATGATAGCATCTTTGAGCATATAAGTTGAGTCGTATGCGAGAGCTGCGAATGCTGTTGGTGCAGCAGAATACTTAGCTTTGTAAGCTTTTACGAATTTCTGAACAGCCTCGTTTGTTGAGTCTGCTGCATAGTGGTTTGAATAGTATCCGTTAAGAACCTCGTCGCCTGCATTGCCTGCAAGTCCGTCCCATCCGTCTGCACCAACGATTGGTGTTGTGATTCCCTGTGCACGGAGCTGTTTTGTAATAAGCGATACTGTTCCATAGTAGTCAGGAAGGTAAACCAAGTCTGGGTTTGCGTTCTTGATTTTTGTGAGCTGTGCATTGAAGTCTTTGTCGCCTGAGTTGTATGACTCTTTTGCTACGATTTTACCGCCAGCAGCCTCGAATGTTTTCTCGAAGTTCTCTGTAAGACCTGCTGAGTAGTCGCTTCCAATGTCGTAGAGAATTGCTGCATTCTTTGAGCCGAGTGATTCAGTTGCGAATCTTGCGCCTACGGTTCCCTGGAATGGGTCGATGAAGCAAGCGCGGAAGATAAAGTCGCCAGATGTAGTGATTGCTGGAGCTGTTGCTGCAGGAGCAATCATAACTATTTTCTGAGCCTGTGCGAGAGCTGTGATAGCCTGTGTACAGCCAGATGTCAAAGAACCAATGATGTATTTTACCTTGTCTTTGGTTACGAGCTTTTTGTATGCACTTACAGATTTCTCTGGATTTCCTTCATCATCTTCGTTTATGATTTCAATCTTCTGACCGTTAATGCCGCCATTTGCGTTTATTTCTTCGATTGCAAGGTCTATACCGTTTTTAGCTTCTGTTCCGTAAACTGCAACTGCACCTGAGAGAGGACCGATTGCACCGAATTTTATTGTTGATGATTTTTCTTCACAACCTGAAAGCAATGCCGCTGTCAAAGCTGACAATGCCAAAACTTTTGTCATTTTCATTAATATGACCTCCACTTTAATATGCTGTGAATTTTGTAAAAAATATAAGTGCTTTGTCAATCTGTGATTTAACGTTTTTTGATGTTTTTTTCATTATATGTGAAATTTTTCTCGTTAAGAGAAATTTATGTGGCAATTTACGATTGAACTGTCAATAGCAAAATGTACTAAATATATCAAAAACAAATAAAGAATTGTTATCTAATGGATGCGTTTATTCTGCTCTTGGGCGAACGTCTGCAAAAAAATCCGCGGAAATTTGGGCATAGTTCCATTTAGATTTTTTGCTCATAGTTCCGCACGGAAAGCTGTTCTGTTCCATAAAGCGGTTAAGTTGCTGTTTTGTTTTGTCCCTGCCGCTGTTGTATGCCGTTGCAAGAAGTTTTATTCGCTCTTCTGGCGTTTCTAGCCCTGTAATGAGCTTTTTAGTGCAGATGTCTATGAACGCCGAGATATAGGCAATCTCGGTGTCTATGTTGCGCAGCCTGTGTATGCGCAGTGCACGGGATTTTCTAGTGAATTTTGCACCGCCATAGTCTATAGCCCTGTATCTGTTTTTAAGCTCGCTGTTTTTTGCGATTTCTCTTTCGATAGTCTCGGCAAATGTTGGCTTCATCTGGAAGTGTCCAATCGAGTAAATGCGGTTGTCCTTGTCTTTGCTGTACAAAAGCCGTGTCGCAAGGGCTTCAAGGCTGTCTCGCATCTCGGAGTAGCGCATAAGCTCAGGGAAAACTATTGCGATTGCTGTGTCCGCGTTCTCTGGATACAGCAGGCTCATCCTGAGCCGCATCATTTTGGCGAGAGAGAGTGCCGCCCTGTATTCTTCCAAGTGTTCAAAAGCATAGGAGACAAGTCCGTTGTCTGCATTTTGTGGCGAGCTTTCGTTTGTTTGTGAAGCACACATTGCAATTGAGAAAATCAGTATCAGCAAAATAATCGGATATTTTCGCATGAGAACATGATAACATGAAAATAAAGAATGTAGACTTTTCAACTTTCCTTATTCTTTTTCTGAGTTTAAAAATACTTAATGACTCTGTCTACTGTTCCGTCGGGTTTTAGTTCATAGGTATACCAAGCTTCTTCCAATATATATTTGTAGCGCTTGTCTTTTGCCCATTCATATTTCTCCAATTTTTCATATATTTTACGGTTATTATCATCATATGAATAGAACCATTTTTCTTTAGCTGCTTTGTTCTCTTCTGTTATAAGGTTATTATTCTCATCGTATTCATAATATGTGTTGCTTGTATAATCCTTATTGCT
>CADCRJ010000285.1 GCA_902803735.1 uncultured Spirochaetaceae bacterium | reverse complement strand
ATTTCAACGGCAAATACAAAATTGCGCAGTTTGGGGCTGGAACAATGGCGCACGGCTTTTTTATCATCAACCTTGAAAGCGGAGTTGTTACGGAAGGCTTTACGTTTGAGATTGCGCTGGATTATTCCGTTGACAGCGAGCTGATAATCCGAAACCCAAAAGAGGCGGTTCTTGACTGCTGGAAAGACGAGCTTGAAGCAGGCGAAAAAATTCCAGACTGGTGCATCACCGAGTTTTATCGATTTGAAAATGAAGAGCTGAAAATGATTGGGCAATCAAAACCAGAGGAATAAAAATGAAAAAGATATTTACAAAGTCCTTAGAGGTATGTGTAAGAATGAGAGTCCTAACAATAATAAACAAAACAAAATTTAATTCTAAAGAGGAAGATATAAAATGAGCAAATACGAAGAATGGTATGATTATGAAGATTATGACGATGAATACGAAGATGAAAAAAATATATATCAAATATGTTATTATGCTGATGAAGAAGAACAAAGTTCAAATTGCGAGGACTTTGAGGATATTCTTTTTACAATGAAGTGTTGTAATATTTGTGATAAGCTTACTGTTATAGACAGAAGGAATGGAAGCGACGTAACTACTGAATTCAAGAAATTCTTAAAAGAAAAAGGTTATATATTTTATGACGAGGCAAGAAAAGAAATACCAGAATTAGTATGTCAGAACTTACCCAAATTTGATGACGAAGTTTATTTTCATTATGAAGAAAAAACTTTTCTGATGATTTATAATTTAAAAAAAATTTTGAATGATGAAATAGGAATTCTTCTTTGGAAATATGGCTACTTTAAGTTTGGTTATGTTGACAAATTATCAGATGGTGAAGAAAATTTTGTGCTTTTCATCGATAGGTCACAGCAGGACTCTCCTGTTTACATTGTTAAGGATAAAATATTGGATAATGATGTGACAAAAGAAGAAATTCTTTCCAATACAAGAATCCTGTTCAACAGTTTTTCACTTTTTAAACAAAATATTGTACTCATATCAAATGATGAAGAATATTACAAAATGATTGAAGATAGTGAACCTCAGAGAACTCCCGAAGAAATGCAAAACGAAAAAGATCTGGAAGCAGGAAAAGAACTTGCTTGGGAAGAAAAACTTAGGGGTGAAAAGCTGGGGTACAGTATTGATAATATTGAATATAAAGGTGAAACTTTTAAAGTGCTTAAGTTTGAATACCACAATAAACAATTTGTTTACGCAACAGAAAGCCTTGGTATAAAAATAGCAAAAGAAAATGATATTGGCTCTGACTTAGAAAAGTCAATAATAGAGTTTCTTGATGACGATGAATTTGAGGGTATGAAAAATAAACTTGCCGAAGAGCCTTACTGGAATAGATTTTCAGAGTATTGTAACGATAATTACATAAAAAATGATACAGTATTCTATGGCGGTGGCGATTTTATGTTCTCCAACCATGGAAGAGATTTTTTCAAGATAAGGCTTTCTTATGACCATAGGATTTTTGGCTATATGTTGGCTGAGTCTGAGCTATCAGAAGAAGAGCTTAAAAAAATCGCAACTAAAAACAGGTGTAATGAAGTTCTTGATAACGAGCGATTCTATAAAATGCAAAAATTTATGGATGAGGCTCATCGCCACGCAGATGAATTTAGTCAGTTCTGTGCTGAAAACGATATTCCTAACGTAATTGAAGAGCATACAGTAGAACGGGTCTTTGATTTTAACGACTTTATCGATGATGCCTATGACGATGAGTGGGATGAAGAAGACGAGTATAACGATGAAGAGTATGACGAAGATGCTGACGAGGACGACGAAGATGCTGACGAGGACGACGAAGATGCTGAAGAGGACGACGAAGAATAATTCGACCTGTTCGTAAAGCTGAAAATGATTGGGCAATTAAAACCAGAGAAATAAAAATGAAAAAGATATTTTTAATCGCAATGTTGCTTTCGGTGTTCTCTGTATCCTTTTTGTCTGCAAAGTCGGTTGTGCTGAACGTGCTGTATTTTGCAGATTTGGTCAAAAAAAGCGAATACACAACATACGCGGACTTTGAGAGCGTTCTCAATTACAACACAATCGACGCGGCTCAGAGCGAAAAAGAGGAGTTCCACCCCGATTTCGTCGAGTTCACCAAAAAGCAAAACCTTTATTGCACGCCGATTCACCTTGACGGCATAAAAGACAAAATGCTTTCGATGATGAACCTTGAAGGAAGCGGCGGCTTTGCGTATTTTCGCATTTTCCGCTTTGACAAAAAGGCGAAGAAGTGGAAGATTTATTTTTCGGCAAACGGCGCAAAAGGCGAGTGCGGCTTGGTCTATCCCGTGCAGTACAAAAAACAAACGTTTTTTCTTGAGATTGCAAGCGACTTCGACACAAAACGCCTTTCTTCGTACAACCTGCTTTCGCTTGGCGCAAAAGAAAAAGCGTGGAGCAAACTCGCCTCCGCGAGAGCCCTCTACAGCTACGATTTGACAGATGAGCAAAAAGAATGGATTACAGCTGAGCGAATCGAGCAAATGGCAGCGTTCGATTATTCTTTTTTGGGCATCTATGGCGACCACCCGCAAAAAATCGAGCGTGAAGCTGGCAATAAAAAAATCGTTGCCGAGCTTTACTGGACTTCCGTTGTGCGACTGCCCTCAAATTACACGATAAAAATATTTTCACGCCCTCGTGAAGTTTTCAAAAACAGCGGCAAAACTTTTGAGGACGAAAAAGAATTCTTCGCGCTCCCCGAAATTCAATGGGGATTCGACATTGTGGAAAAAGACGGCAAATCGTATCTCGTCTACATCGGCGGAGAAAGAGAGTTCAGCACGATTGAAGATTTCTGGCTCACCGTTTTGGATTTGCAAACTCTTGAAGTCGTTCATCACAGTTTTGTAAAATCAAAAATCACCTTTGAGCGAGAATATTTTTGAAAAAATTGAGGAAAAAAATGCTGAAAAATTACGCAAAATGCTTCGGAATCACAGTCTTGACACATTTGCTCTTCTTTTTGCTTTGGTTCATCACCACCAAGCTGGACGAAAGCACCGTCCGCACCTACATCTCGTTACTTGAAATGGCAGCCGACATCTTTCTCCCGCCGATTTTGCTCGCTTTTTTGTTTCTCAAAAAACT
>CADCRJ010000284.1 GCA_902803735.1 uncultured Spirochaetaceae bacterium | reverse complement strand
TCCTAAAATGGAGAAATAAAAAAATGAATGAAGCTTTGGAAAATTTGAAGAAAAGAGGTTTCTTTGCTCAGTGTACGGATGAGCAGGCATTGAGCGACAAAATGGACAAGGGTCCTATAACTTTTTATGTAGGCTGCGACCCTACAGGTCCTAGTTTGCACATCGGACACATGGTTCCGTTCTTTGCGTTGAGACACCTCCGTAGATACGGTCATCATGGAATCGCCCTTATTGGAGGCGGTACAGCAAGAATCGGTGACCCTAGCGGAAAAACCGAGATGCGCAAGATGATTAGCTACGAGCAGATTGACCAGAACGTAAAGAGCATTGAGGCTCAGCTGAACAAATTCATTGGTTTTGATGGAAAAGAAGCTTATGCAGCAAATAACAAGGAATGGCTTGCCGACTTAAACTATATCGATTTCTTGCGTGATATTGGTTCTTGTTTCAGCGTAAACAAAATGCTTACGTTCGAGGCTTACAAGCAGCGCCTTGAAAAGGGCTTGTCATTCATCGAGTTCAATTACCAGCTTTTGCAGGCTTATGACTTCCTTATGCTTTACCAGAAGCATGGCTGCGTCCTTCAAATTGGTGGCGATGACCAGTGGGGCAATATCACGGCTGGCGTTGACTTGATTCGCAGAAAGCTTGGTGGAACGACAGAGCTTAACGAGCAGTGCCAGACATTTGGTCTTACATTCCCTCTTATTACTCGTAGCGACGGAAAGAAGATGGGCAAGACCGAGAAGGGAGCCATCTTCCTTGATGAGAGCATGACGAGCGTATTTGACTTCTTCCAGTATTGGCGCAATGTTGCTGACCCTGATGTAAGAAAATTCATGCTTTTGTTCACATTCCTTGAGATTGACGAGATTGACAAAATTTGTGCTGGTAACATTAATGAGGCTAAAGAGCGTCTTGCCTACGAGGTTACAAAAATTATCCACGGCGTTGAGAAGGCTGATAGTGCGCTTGCTGGTGCAAGAGCCGCATTCAGCGGTGCCGGTGACAAAACTCAGATGCCATCCGTTGAGATGGAAAAGGCTCAGTTTGATGCTGGAATAGGCATCATTGACCTGTTCTTTGCGGCAAAACTCGGCAATACCAAGAGCGAAGTTCGTCGCTTGGTAGAGCAGGGCGGAGCAGCTGTAAATGGCGAGGTTATAAAAGACGTAAAAGCCGTTGTTACTTTGGCTCAGGCTGATGATGACGGTGAATTCGTCCTCAAAGCCGGCAAAAAGAAATTCTGCCGCGTAACATTGCATTAATCACTAGGTCGAATGTCGAGTTTTACTGTTAAGCTCGACATTCGACTTGTTAACTTGTAAGTGTTGGTAAGCAGACAGTACTGCAAATTTCCCTTTTTTGAACTCAAAATCCTATTTTTTCACTTTGTCTTAACTTTCATTTTCAGATTCCGATACTCTAAAAGACAGCCGAATCTGTCCTTTTTGGGGTAATATGAAAAAATTTTTACTGTTTTCTATCATTATTTTTTTAACGCCGTTCTGTTTCTCTAAGAATATTTCTGTCCAGATTATCCAGAATAATCCTGGTCAAGATAAAATTTGGGTCACGACAGAATTGTTTGAGCAATATGTAATTGATTGCTTCTTTGATAATGGTCAGATTATATCTAATTCCCCGATTTGGATAAGTTCAAGCGATTCAAAAAATCGGGGTGCGCTACGAGCTGCCTTACGAGAAAATGCAATTGGCGGTATGGATTATCTTGTCCGCATTGAGATTTTCTTTAAGACTGGCAAAAACTTTGCTCCAGACTTTCCTCTTCTGGAAAATATAGACAAAGTTTCGTGGAAAATTTACAGCGTAAGCACAGGTCTTGAAGAGGCGAATGGTTCTGGAATTCCTGAGAAAATAACTGACGATAATAATAACGAGGTTGGAATTTCGAGCTTCGCGCATTTTATTACAAAAAAAATTAATTCAAAAATAGAAGGGTAGTAGAGAGGGGAAAAATGAGAAAAATTCTAGTTTTTATATTAACGATTTTCACCGTCGCGTTAATTTTTGGTGCGGCACGTCCTTCTCTTGACGGACGTGCCTTGGTTGCAGATTCTGGTACAATGCCAAAAGGATTCTTTGCAAGGACCGTTGGTTATTTGCCTGGAGACAGCATTACCGTTACGAATCCTACTAACGGAGCGTCCGTTGACGTATTAATTCTTGGTGCGATAGACCCAAGCGAAGGCGTTGCGATTCTTCTTTCGCCAGAAGCAGCAGACAGTCTGAACATAAAAAAAGGTTCTAACGCACAGGTAAAACTTACAAAACGCTCTGGCAGCCTAGAGTCAAATGCTCGCGGAAGTGCGGTGGTTTCTGCAGGAAAAACTGCGGCTGATAAGGCTGTGACTGAAAAAACTGCGCCTGAGACAACCGCACCTGCTGAAGAGGAGTCTTTTGACGAGCCTGAAAATGATGATTTGATTGCTAAAAACACGGAGCCAGTTGTTACCGAGCCTGAGCCAACGGCTGCAGAGTCACAGGAACCTGCGGTTAGCGAAAACTCTGTTGCTGAGCCTGTTGGTGCTGAGACACTTGCTAGTGAGCCGATTGTCGCAGAAAATGTTTCTGAAGAAAATAAAGAAGATGAGCCTGTAGCAGCAGAAGAGCCGGCTTCTGAGAAGCCTGTTGTTGCTGCTGTTACGCCAGAGCCAGAGTCAGAAGAGGCTTGCCCTTCTGAAGAGCTGGATACTCCGAATGAGCAGTATCGCTCAATCGCGCTTGTTCCTGTAGAGGATGCGACAAAACCTGTAACAGAGGAAGTTCCTGTTCCTGAAGAGGAGAAGCCTGTTGGTGAAGAGACCGTTGCTGTAGAGACTGAGCCGGTTGAGCCAGTAGGTGAGCCGATTGCCGAAGAGACTGCTGAACCTGTCTCTGAGGAGATTGCAGCCGAAGAGGTTGCGACCGCAGAGAAAAATGTAGAACCTGAGTCTGAGCCTGTTACGGAAGAGGTTGCAACTGCCGAGGAGCCAACAGAGCCAGCTTCTGAACCTGTTTCAGAAGAACTTGCCGCTACAGAAGAAGAGCCAGGTCCTGCAGAAGAGCAAGTCGCTGGTAAAGAGAAAAGTGATGATGAGACTGCGCAGCGTATTGTAATGACTCCTGCGCCTGTCATCGAGGAACCTGTTTCTGAAGAAACTCCTTCTGAGATTGAAAATCCAGTCGAAGAAGAGAAAGCTGTTGCAAAGGAAGAAATTCCTGAGCCAGAGTCTGTAGAGGAAGAAGCTCCTGCTATTGCAAAGAATGATGATTCGGAGGCTGTAAATGAAGTGCTTCCTCCTGATATAGAGGAAACTCCTGCTGCCGAGAAAATTGCAGAGAATCCTGTTGAGGAACCAGAAGAGGAAGTTCCTAGCGTTCACAAGGAGCTGGTAGAGAGCGAAGAACCAGTTTCTGAAGAAGCTGTGGCTGAAAAGCCTGAGACAAAGTATCAGCCTGTATTTGTTCTTCCTAGCGAGATTGAGCCAGCTGCGGAAGAAGAGCTTGCTGAAGTACCTGCTGAGCCAGAGAAAAAATCCGAGCCTGTTGTGGAGGAGGAGACCGTTGCTGCAGAAGAGCCTACTCCAGAAGAATCTCCTGTAACGGAGACTCCTGTTCAGACTAAAGCTCTTGCAGAGGCTAGTGAGTCTGATGCATACAAGCCTATCGTGCTTGTTCCTGTTGACTTGAATCCTCCTGAAGGAGACGAGAATTTGGCAAGAGCGGCAACCCCTGCAAACGAGCCTGTGGAAGAGTCTCCTGCCGCAGCTAAGAGCGAGAATGTTGTTGCCGCTCCTGTTGAGGAAGAGGTTGTAAATCAAGAGCCTAAGAATCTTGTTGCAAAAGCTTCTGAAAACTCTTCAATAAAGCCTGATGTGTCTGACCTCAATAAATTTGTGGTTCCGACAATGAAAAATTTGGAGCGTGGAAAATGCTACGTTCAGATTGCGACATACACCAATGAGTCGGCAATCAAATCTCTTATTTCAAAATACGGAGATAAGTATCCGTTTACGTTGGTTCCGACTGCCAGCAAAAAATCTTATCAGATTTTGGTTGGTCCGCTCAATGTGGATGAATACGGTTCAACGCTTGAACGATTTAAGTCTTATGGTTATGGCGATGCATTTGCTCGTAAGGTAAAATAAAAAAAAAATTTGACTTTTGTTCAAAATAATCATATATTAAGGGTGTCAAAAATCTTTTTTTTGACACCCTTAATAAGTTATGCTGAACTTCAGTTGTCTTATATTTTCCGGGGGTGCACCGGTTTCGACGATTGTGAATAAGGCACTTACTGCATGTGGGAGTGAAGGTTCCCTAAACTGACAAAACAATAACTGCAATTTTCGAAAGAAAAGAAGAAGAAGTCGTAGAGACTGCTTCTGCAGAAGCTCTCGCTGCGTAAGTAGCTTGAGCCGGACTTCGTGGGGTGCTGTTCCTAACTTTGCGATGTTCCGTCACAAACAGGGACTTGCTGCTTGATGTTTCTGGTCTTCAGGCGGGACTCTTTAATCAGAATACGGAGAAGACGCTTGTTATGCTGCTACCTGCTCCCGACAACTACCTCGCATAACTAAACATGTAGGTGTATTTGGCTTACACTTTCGGACGGGGGTTCAATTCCCCCCATCTCCAAGAAGGCTGTTTCTTTGCTTTGCAGGGAAACAGCTTTTTTGTTATGTGTGTCGCTAGAACAAATTTTTACTTACACAAGCTTTTGTTTTCTGCTAGGATAAGATACTTTTCTGATTTTAGATTGCCCAATCTTATTAATCTGCGTTTTATTGCGGATTTTTTATGCTCATGCGCGAGGTCTTTGCGTAGTTTTAATGCAATCATTTACATTTCTTGGAGTTTCGTATGCCAAAATCTTTGGGACAGGAAATTCTTTTTACCATTTTGATGGTTTTCGTTATGGTTTACGCAATGATTTGCTATAACATTGCGATTTCTATGGGCGGAATGAAAAATTCCGTATTTTTGCTTGCTTTTTATGAGCTTCCGATTATGGCACCTATTGCTTTTGTGTTGGATTTTTTTATTGTTGGTCCTATCGCTAAAAAAATTACATTTAAGAAATTTAATCCTACAAAAGACAATCCCTTTTTCATTGTGCTTTTAATCTCTGTCTGCTCTATATGGCTGATGTGCCCGCTGATGAGCTTTGTAGCGACAATTTTGTTCAAAGGCGGAATTCAGAAAGAAATGCTTTCAATCTGGCTTCAAACAACTGCGATGAATTATCCTATGGCAACGTTCTGGCAGCTTTTGTTCGCCGGTCCTTTTGTTCGTTTGATTTTCAACCTTATTTTTTCGAGATTAGGCACGAAATCATTGAATCCTTAATATTTTCCACATCATACTTGGTTCAATCACACAAATTTTGTGATTGAACCTAATTTCTTGCTACTTTTTTCTCTTTTGTCCTTTGTGCTATAATGTCGCGATTGAATTTTCGGAGGAAAAAATGAATACTCAATTAATCGCAGATTACAAGGCATTCTTGGATTGTGGAAAAACGGAGCGAGAGTGCGTTTCCCGTATCATTGAGCTTGCGGAAAAAGCAGGTTTTAAGGACATTTACAAAACAACCTCTCTTAAGGCTGGAGATAAAGTTTACGTTCAGAAGATGAACAAGGCAATTTCTCTTTTTGTTGTTGGAAAAAATCCAATCGAAGAGGGAATGAACATTCTTGGTGCACATATCGATTCACCACGCCTTGACGTAAAACAGAATCCTCTTTATGAAAGGGATTTCTTGGTTTATCTTAATACTCATTATTATGGTGGAATAAAGAAATATCAGTGGGTTACCATCCCGCTTGCAATTCACGGCGTTGTTTGCAAAAAAGACGGAACGACCGTTAATATCTGCATAGGCGAGAAGCCTGAGGATCCTGTTTTCTGTATTTCTGACATCCTTCCTCATCTTGCACAGAAGCAGATGAAAGACTCTGCCAGCGATTTTATTTCGGGAGAGTCCCTTGATTTGATTCTTGGAAGCTCTGTTCCTAAGAAGAACGATGATTCTGACAAAAAAGAAAAAGAGGATAAAGTTACAGCTAAAAAAGCCATCTTAAAGATTCTCAAAGATTCTTACGGAATTGAAGAGGAAGATTTTGGCTCTGCTGAGCTTGAGATTGTTCCTGCAGGGCATGCAAGGGATATGGGATTTGACCGCTCTTTGATTCTTGGTTATGGTCAGGACGACCGCTCTTGTGCCTACACGTCCGCAAGGGCCTTGCTTGAGTGTGATTCGGCAGACCGCACGGCTTGCTGTATCTGTGTTGATAAAGAGGAGATTGGCTCTGTCGGTGCCACGGGCATGGAGAGCCATTTCTTTGAGAACTGTGTGGCAGAGCTTATCGACAGACTGCCAGAGGGTTACTCTGAGCTTAAGCTCAGGCGTGCTCTTGCAAACAGCATGATGCTCTCAAGCGATGTAAACGCAGCCTTTGATCCTATGAATTCAGATTTGTATGACAAGGATAATGCGAGCTTCCTTGGCGGCGGAATTGTGTTTAACAAGTATACTGGCAGCCGCGGCAAGAGCGGTGCTAGCGATGCAAACCCTGAGTTTATAGCGAAGCTCCGTGGTTTGCTTGACAAGAATAGTGTTCGCTACCAGATGGCAGAGCTTGGAAAAGTTGATCAGGGTGGCGGAGGAACAATCGCGTACCATGCGGCAAAATATGGAATGAACGTGCTTGATGCCGGCGTTTCTGTACTTAGCATGCACGCTCCTTGGGAAATCACTTCCTGCGAGGATATTGAGCAAGCATACTTGGCTTACAAAGCATTTTTGACATTGTAGCAGATTTTAGTAAAGGTCCGAAAATCAACGAAGCCCTAGTAGTGTTGGTTTTCGGGCTTTTTTTCAAAAAAAGTAAAAAAAATCAAAAAAAATTTTAAAATCGCTTGACGCGTTTATGTGTTTTTTGATATAGTATCACTCGTCAACGACACGGTGCCTGTAGTTCAGTGGTAGAGCGCCAGATTGTGGATCTGGTTGTCGTGGGTTCGAACCCCACCAGGCACCCAGATCACTAGATGTGATTGTGCGGAAAATGCGCCCGTAGCTCAATTGGATAGAGCAACGGACTTCGAATCCGTAGGTTGCACGTTCGATCCGTGTCGGACGCATATTGTTGATAAAAACGGGCGACTAGCTCAGCTGGTAGAGCAACAGACTCTTAATCTGTGGGTCCGGGGTTCGATCCCCCGGTCGCTCAATATTCAAGAAAACTTGAATTGCAGACTTTCTGCTAAGTAAGAGCGGGATTGTAACGGGCGTTGGTTGCCGGTTTTACGCTTTGGTAATAAGCGAGAGTGGTGAAATTGGTATACACGCTAGACTTAGGATCTAGTGCTTAGGCGTAAGGGTTCGAGTCCCTTCTCTCGCATATCGTTTCTGAAAAGTGTTAGTTTGTTTTATTTGCGGGAATAGCACAGTGGTAGTGCGCCACCTTGCCAAGGTGGATGTCGTGGGTTCGATCCCCATTTCCCGCTCTATTGCAAAAAGCGATTTGGATTTCATCTGAATCGCTTTTTTATTTATTAATGACAAGAGGAATTCATCGTGAAAGTCACCAAAGAAATTGAGAAATTGGAGCACTCCGCAGCAAAATTAACAGTTACAGTTGCAAAAAAAGACGTATCTGAAAGCTATAATGAGACATTGGGTAAATATGTAAAACAGGTTCAGATTCCAGGTTTCCGCAAGGGTCATGTTCCTGCATCAGTTTTGGAGCATAAATTCGGTGAGCAGATTAAAATGGAAGCTGCCAGCGATCTTATCGACAAGACCTTGAATGAAATTTTCTCTGATGAAAAAGAGACTGAGAACAGACCTCTCCCTTATGCACAGCCTCAGCTTGAGAAAATGCCAGAGTTCGATGTTTCAAAAGATTTCGTATATACTGTGACTTATGATGTATTCCCAAAAGTTTCAGTAACAGATTTCTCTGGTATTGAAGTAAAAGAACCACAGGTTTCTGTTGGTGCTGCAGAGCTTGAAGAAGAGCTCAAAGGCCTCCAGGAGCGCAATGCTGTTGTTATCGACAAAAAAGACGACGAAGCAGTTGCAAAAGATGATATCGTAACAATCAACATTGTTGAGAAAGACGATGCTGGTAATGATGTTGCAGCAACAAAAAGAGACGGATTCGTATTTACAGTTGGAACTGCAGAGAATACATACAAAATCGATGATGAAGTTATCGGTATGAAAAAGGATGAGACAAAAGAGATTTCTAAGTCTTATGCTGCTGATGACGCAAATGCAGACCTTGCTGGAAAAACAAAAAAATACTCTGTTACTGTAAAACAGATTAAAGTTCGCAATCTTCCAGCTCTTGATGATGAGCTTGCTCAGGATGTAAACGAGAAGTTCAAGACATTGGATGACTTGAAGAAAGATATCCAGAAACAGCTTGAGAAAGCAAAAGAAAGAAAAGTTAACGAAGTTAAAGTTAACTCACTTCTTTCACAGCTTATTGAGAAATATCCATTCGAGCTTCCTGTTAGCATGATAAATGCAGAGCTTGATGGTCGCTGGAGAATGATGGCTCGCCAGTTCCAGACAACTCCAGAGGAACTTGATAAAATCGTTGCAGCTTCTGGTCAGTCAAAAGATGCTATGCTTAAAGAGTGGACAGGCGATGCTGAGAAAATGCTCAAGAGCAGAATCATTGTTGACAGCTTGATGAAAGATAAGAATATTTCTGTAACTCCAGAGGAAATCGATGCAGAGTATCAGAAAATCGCTGATGACAATGGTCTTTCTTTGGAAGAAGTCAAAAAGCATTATGATGATGTTCGTGCAAAAGAGTATCTCATCGATGATACTAAAGAACAGAAATTGTACAAGCTTATTTTTGAGCAGGTAAAAGTTTCAAAAGGTGATAAAATTACATTTGCCGATTTGATGAAAAATCAGTAAATTAATATAGAGCTTGTAATGCGGAATGCTACCGTTATATAATGGCTGCATTCCGTTTTTTTTTAGATAAAGATAAAGGTGGAGTTAGATCGATGAATGAAAAAATGAACAACAATATTCCCTATGTTATAGAGCGAAGCGGAAATGGTGAGCGTTCTTATGATATTTTCTCTCGTCTTTTAAAAGATAGAATCGTTTTCGTGGACGGTGAGATTAATGATTTGAATTCTGATTTGGTTGTTGCACAGCTTTTGTTCCTTGAGTCTGAAAATCCTGACAAGGATATTAGTATGTACATTAATTCCCCTGGAGGAAGTGTTACAGCAGGTCTCGCAATTTACGATACAATGCAGTATGTCAAATGTGATATTCAGACAATTTGTATTGGTCAGGCAGCAAGCATGG
>CADCRJ010000283.1 GCA_902803735.1 uncultured Spirochaetaceae bacterium | reverse complement strand
GAGCACTCTGTGTTTGCGGTCGTTTTTGAGGACACCGAGGGCGCGCGCGATGTGGCGATTCGATACCTCACGGGACACCCGAGCGACCGCCTCCGTTAGCAGGTATTAATCCCGCCCTCGAAAGTTGTCAGCTTGGGGCGGGCTTTTTTATGCTCTTTTCCTTTAAAACGCAACGCCAATCACGCTGATTTCAAGTTTTCCCAAAATGCAAAAACATACTGTCTAAAGACTGAGCTCCTACTTTGTGGTAGAATGCAGGCATGAAAAAAATCAAGGAAATAAAAATCTGAAACTTATAAAAAAACTCAGCTTTATTTTTTGTCTTTTCGTATCACTTTTTGTTTTAATTAACTGTAATAATAAGAGAAATGAGAATGATTTGACTTCAGCAATCTATGATGGTAACTTAAAAAAAATGAAGAAGCTCTTAAAAAAGGGCTATAATGTGCATGGTTATACAAAAAGAGAAAATTCTTTGTACGGAGGTTCAGTTTGCAATTTAGTTCGTGCTTGTACAAGTAATTCTTCAAGCAAATACGAAATAGCCCAGCTTCTGATTGATTATGGGTCTGATGTCACATTTGTTTCTGAACTGTATAAGGAAGATGAAATATTAAGAAATGACAGGAAATATCTTGTAAATTTCTGCAATGATAAAGACATGGTGCAGTTTCTTATAGACCATGAGGCACCTTTTGACGAAGATTGCGGGAATGGTGTTACCCCATTGATGATTTTTGTAAAAAAACTTTCTGAGTATTGTGATAATAACAACGACGAAGAATATATCTCAAAACAATTTGAAATAATGAGTACTTTAATTCAAAACGGTGCGGACATAAATCACAGGTCAGATAACGGCATTACAAATTTGATGCTTGCTCTAGATTTTAATGCAAGACCTGTAGTTGATTTTCTTTTGGAAAAAGGCTGTGAAGTTCATAAAGAATTTGTAAAATTCCAATTATATCGACCCGCCAATTATCGCTTATTTAGATTTATACAATGATTCATCGTATGATACTATAGATAAAGATGAGTTTCCGCGAATTAGAGAAATCTTAAAATCAGAAAAGTTCTCAAGTTTTGAGATAAAACTTAGATTTTATGAAAAAAGTTTCAAAGAGCCATATTTTGATTATCAATGTAATAGCTGGTGATAAACAATGCAAAATAGGAATATATTTTTACTAATTTTTATAGCAATTTTAAGCTTCTTTTCATGTTCTAAAAAAAATGATGAAAAACTTTCATCCACTAACTCCGGTTCTATTGTAGAAAATCATGATTTTAACATGATTTTTGTCGAGGGCGGAGATTATATAATGTTTAGCTCTAAAGTATTTGATGAGTTCCGAAAGGATAAGACTCCTGTAAAAGTTTATATTTCTTCTTTTAAAATGAGTTCAACAGAAATAACACAGGGATTATATAAAGAAATAATGGGTAAAAATCCTTCTGAGTTTGCAGTAAACGATAATTATCCTGTTGATTCTGTTACATGGTTTAATGCAATTGAGTTTTGTAATAAGTTGAGTGAGCGGGATGGTTTAGAAAAATGTTATTTAATAAATGAAGAAGATGTAAGCTGTAATTTTACAGCGAATGGATACAGGCTTCCTACGGATGCGGAATGGGAATTTGCTGCTTCAGGTGGATTAAAAACTCATGGATTTAAATACAGTGGAAGTAATACTTTTAGTGAAGTAAGTAATGCATGTAGTGACAGAAATCAAGGATATCCTTCATCAGAAGTGGCAAAATTTAAGCCAAATGAATTAGGTTTTTATGATATGTCAGGAAACCTTTGGGAATGGTGCTGGGATAAATATGAGTTTTATTGGGATTTCACTTATTATCCTGAAATAGAAAAAAAAGATCCGAAAGGACCAGATAATAGATATGGAGAAATAAATGAAAGAACTTTAAAAGGTTCTGATATGATAAATTGCGGACCATTAGATTCACGAACCTGCTGTGAGCCAGATAAAACTACAGCATCCTATGGTTTTAGAATCTGTCAAAGTATAACTGAATAAAAATGGCTTGCTTTTAACTTTAAGACAAAATAGGAGTTTTTTATGACCAAACTAACCAAAACTTCCCTTCTAAAATACATTCTCCCCATCGTGCTGTTTGCCTGCGTGTTCAGCGTTCGGCTTTCTATGCTACAGAAATCCAGCGAGCCGAACGGACTTGACGGATATTTTTACGCGCTGCAGGCTCGCTCTTTTGTGGAGACCGGGCATCTTGAAAATCCGAGCCATGAGCCGGGCTATTAT
>CADCRJ010000282.1 GCA_902803735.1 uncultured Spirochaetaceae bacterium | reverse complement strand
TATTTGTAAAGTTTCTGAAAGCAGCGGCATGACTTTTTTAAGCTTGTTCTCAAGTCCTGTTTCAGATTCTATACCGCTTCGCAATTTATACATACTCTTGAATATGCCGTTTTTAGCAATTTTACGGATTTCGACATATTTGTGCTTTTCTTCGTCATAAATTTTGTAGCAGTTGCGCCCCATGTTTTTGCCAAGATAGAGCATTTTATCAATCAGACCGAACAAGTGTGAAAAATTGTCAGAGTCAGCCGGGAATGATGCGCAGCCCGAAGTTCCTGTAACAAATGCCGCACCGTTTTCAAAGAAAATTTCTTTTCTCAAAGTTTTTGAAGAACCGTAGAGATTTTCAAAAAAATCACTTTTATCTTTTATGCTGATATTTTTTAAGTCTATGAGAAGAAGCTCGTCACCACCGAACCTTCCTGCAAGAGCAAAGCCGTCCGTGAATTCTGCAAGATTTTTTGAAACAGTTGCCAGTACTTTGTCACCAGCCGTGTGCCCGTAAGTGTCGTTGATAAATTTAAAATTGTCGAGATCTATAATTGAAAAACTGAACGGTATTTTTTCTGCAATAAGTGAGCGGACAAACTTCATGGAATAAGAGCGGTTTAGGATTCCTGTGAGCGGGTCAAGAATTTCTTCCAGGCTTATTTCATCGATGATTTTATCAAAAAAACTGTATTTTCTCAGTTTGTCGATTGTATAAAGAACCTGTGAGCCATCGTTTTTTTCTTTTCGACGGATTACATCGGTTATATCCGTAAAACTTCCAACAAGACCGACGATTTCATCTCCGTTATATAGGGGGCGTTTTGAAGCGATAATATCCCTTTCTTCACCACGGACGAAGCATTTTCCATGGACTTTATATGTTGTTTTTCCAGCCAGAACGCGCAATTCATCTTGCATATAAGGATCTGGATCGGAATGCCAGCCCATTTCTTCATCGTTTTTGCCAATCAAGACATCTGCGGATTTGAATCCATAATAATCAAGAAAAGCTTGATTTACACCGAGAAAGCGTCTGTTTTTGTCTTTCCAGAAAACGCAGTCTTGTGATGTGTTTATAATGCTGTCAAATAAATCTACTGTCATTTCCATAGAAGCTTAAAACCTTTAAATAATTATAGGCTATGTCCAGAAAACGGTTGAATTTATTTTGTCATAAATTAATCGAAAATACAGACATGTTTTAATTATAAAATATAATGGTTTATTCATCAATAAAATAACTTATGAAGGTTTTATCTCGGTCAAAAAGTTTTTTCATAGTTGCGAATCTTTGCCGCCACGATTACAATAAAGGCATGATTTTCTTTTTAGTAATTACATTTTTATTTTTCGCAGGCAGCATAATCGGATGGGGAATCGAGTTGATATTCAGAAAATTTTTTTCTAAGAATAACCCTCAGCACAAATGGATTAATCCAGGATTTTTAACAGGACCTTACATACCTCTTTATGGATTTTCACTTGTAATCTTGTTTTTGCTTACGTTTATAGATGTTAGTTTTATAAATAATACATATTTGCAAAAGGCTGTTTTGTTTGCACTTATGGCCCTTTGTATTACAATTTTTGAGTATATAGCAGGTATGATTTTTATCATCGGCATGAAAATCAAGCTTTGGGACTATTCCAAAAACTGGGGAAATATCCGAGGTATTATCTGTCCACAGTTCAGTTTTTACTGGTGGATTTTAAGTGCAACTTACTATTTTTTTATTCATCCAAAAATCCTTGAATGGCTTTTCTGGTTTACAAATCATATCGAGTTCAGCTTTGTTGTTGGATTTTTTTATGGTGTTTTTACAATTGATATATGCTATTCGCTGCGGATTATGGCGAGAATCCGTCATTTTGCCAGTGAAAATCAAATTATTATTCATCTTGGTGAGCTCCAACAGCAAATTCACCTTAAAAACGAAGAAAATAAAGAAAAAATACACTTTTGGCTTACAATGAAAACAGAACAATTACCTTTGCACGAAAATCTGCATCAAATTTTAAATAAAATATCAAAATAAATGTTAAAACGGTGTATGTTTCTCTAAAAATCAACAAACTCTCCTTTCTCAACATCGAACAAGCCCATATCCGTAAGCTTTAAGCTAGGAACAACAGGCAAAGCCATAAAGCATAGCGTCATAACAGGGTCTATGGACGGATTTACGCCAAGTTTTTCGACGGCAGATGTCAAAAGGCGGTCAAGACACTCTTTTACATACTCGCCAGATTTATCACTCATAAGCCCTGCAACAGGTAAAGGCAAAGATTCAAGAACTTTACCGTCGAGAACCGTTACGGCTCCACCATTCAGACGCTCAAGCTCCCTTACAGCAAAAAGCATTTCTTTTTTTGATTTTCCAGCAACAATGATATTGTGCGAGTCATGCGAGACGCTTACAGCCACGGCACCACGCCTAATTCCATACCCACGGATTAAGGCAACGGCCATTGAAGAAGTCGCATGATGCCGCTCAATAACAGCAAGACGCGCAAGACCATCGTCACTAGCAAGCTGAACATCACCGTCAGTCGTCCTCTCAATGACAACATTTTCACGCTCTGTCACAATGGAACCAGGATTTATCACAATGGCAGGCACTCGGGAGCTTTTTCCGGGCAGAACAAAGCTAGACTCTGATAAACCAGCAATATGAACGCTCCCCTGAACAGATTCAATGCTCGCCCTCTCCACATTAGGAAGATATCTTCCCTTTTCTGCGACCAAGGAACCGTTTATCCAAACATGGCTAACATTAAAATCCCTTAGATTATCAACAAGAACAATATCAGCCCGAAGCCCTGGAGCAATGGCTCCTCTATCAGACAAGCCATAGCACTCAGCAGCATTCAGGGTAGCCATTTGAACAGCAATCTCTGGCTTTATTCCCTCCTTAACGCAAATCCTCAGATGTCCGTCAATATGTCCATGCTCAAAAATAGTAACAGGCTGCCTGTCATCAGAGCAAAGAACGCACCGACGACTATTAAAATCCGTAACACCTTTCAAAAGATTAGCCAAATCATGGCACGCAGAACCGTTTCTAAGCTGAACATACAAACCTCGCTCAAGCCGAGCCTTCATCTCATCAAGAGAAGAACACTCATGGTCTGTATGAATTCCTGTCGCACAGTATGCATTAAGAGCATTGCCGTTCAAGCCAGGAGCATGACCATCTACGAGCTTTCCAGACCGCAAAGCTGTTTCGATTTTATCAAGGCATCCATTATCACCTACCACAACGCCATTGAAATTCATAAACTCGCCAAGCCCCAAAACGCGGGAATCTGATAGAGGAGCCTCCATGTCAGAGGCATCAAATTTTGCCCCTGAATGTTCAAAAGGAGTAGCTGGCACGCAGGAAGGCAACATAAATTTTATATCAAGAGCTGTTTTCTCCGCTGCAGAAAGCATATAGTTCATGCCGTCCAGTCCGCAGACATTTACAATTTCATGGGGGTCAGCAATTATCGTCGTTGTTCCATGAGGAACGACAAGCCGCCCAAATTCTTCAGGCGTAACAAATGAAGATTCTATATGGATATGACTTTCTATAAGACCAGGAAGGGCGTAAAGCCCGTGGGCATCAAAGATATATCGCCCTTTATAAGTGCCAGATTCCGCAATTCCCGCAATATGACCTTCGCATACTGCAATATCAGAAAGAGAACTGGTACCCGTATACACATTGACAAGAACACAATTCGTTATGACTAAATCTGCTGGTTCACGACCAGAAGCAACATTTATAAGTTTTTGTAAATATTCCCTGTTGTCCATAAAAAAGTATATCACGCTAACTACAATTCAAACAAAAACGAAATGTTTTTATCAACAAGCTCGCTTAAAGCAACAGGATTTATTCCCCTAGTCTCCGCAATAAAGTTGTAGACGTGTTCTATAAAAACAGGAGTATTTGTCTGCCCTCGCAAAGGAACAGGGGCAAGATAAGGAGCATCGGTCTCAAGTAAAAGCCTATCATCAGGAACAAAACGCAAAAGCTCCTTCATGGCATCCATCTTGGTCTTTTTCGCATAGGTGACGGCTCCTCCAAATGCAATATGCCACCCTAAATCAAGGAACGCGCGAGCTTCGTCAATACCGTATGAAAAACAATGAATTATACCACGATTATAGCCAATATTTTTGAGAATATCCAAAGTATCTTCAAAAGCTTCCCTCGAATGAATTACAACAGGAAGCTCCAGATTTTTTGCAAGTACAAGCTGCATCTCAAAAAGCTCGCGCTCTCCCAAAAGCATAGATGAATCAAAATCTTCCTTACTCCTGTTGTCTGCGCCACTCGGATTCCAATGATGGTCAAGACCGCACTCGCCTATCGCAATCACTCTATTTCCAGATTTTTCAAAATGAGCGATTTTATCAGCAAGAAGTTTTACACGCTCTTGTCGCTCCCTGATTTCTTCGGGGCTAGGCCAAATTCCAGCAGCGAATCGAACCATTTTTAAAGCTTTTGATTGCTCACCAGCATCTAGCAAATCAATTGCCTCTGTTACAAAATTATGCCTTTCTATAAGATCATCAGCTTCAGTTCCTATATCCAACGCAAAAGCTGTATTCCGTGCAACAAGCTCATGCAACAAAGCTGTCCCGTCAAGACCTCTGTCCCTCACAATGTGTCTGAAATGGAAATGTGTGTCTGAATACATGGTTCTAAATCCTTAAAACTGACCCCGATACTTGAAATTAAAATTGTTTTTTGTTATTATTTCTGCATTGCCTAAAAGCAAATGCCAGGATGGTGGAATAGGTAGACACAAGGGACTTAAAATCCCTCGACAGCTAATACCGTCGTGCCGGTTCGATTCCGGTTCCT
>CADCRJ010000281.1 GCA_902803735.1 uncultured Spirochaetaceae bacterium | reverse complement strand
ACTACCATATTTGAGACTGGCAATAGCAAATACTGTGACTCGTCAAGCTTGTTGTATTTTCGTCCCTGCTCGTCTCGGTAGTCTCCGCTTATGCTTTCCACGTAAACGCCTGTCACAGCCGTGACTGACTGAGAAGATGGCAGTACGTACTGGTTTCCTGTGTTCCATGCTGCAAGGTCAATATTGTCCGTACTTACGGAGTTTTTCCCATACCAAGTTTTTTCCTCCGCTTTTAGCATGTCAAACCTTACGACTGCATCGGCTTGCCATCTGCTGCCACACAGATTTATTGAGAATCCAGGTGCTTGATTCTCGCCGCCACCAACGCCTCTGTTGATGTCGTCAATAGAGTATGTTGAAGGAAATTTAATGCCCCTGTTTCCGATTCTGGCACTTTTTACTGTTCCGTCACCAAAATATCCTGCGGCGACTGTGTTTGTTTCAAATTCGTCTGCAAAAGCTGCCTCAAAATACCAGTGTTTGTTTACCAAAAACCAAAGGGATAAATCTACGTTCTGTTCTATGACTGGCGTAGATTTTGAGAATGTGGCGGCGTTCCCAAAGCCAAAGCTGTAGGAACAGGCTCCTATCACGGAGGCTTTCCAGTAACCTTCTGCAAGAAATTCAACGTTCACGTCGTTGAAGTCGTAAGAAAATATGGACTTTATTTCTCCGTCCGTTGAGACAGGAAGCTTGGATGTGTCGAACACGATGGAACCTGCACCGTCCGAGTCTTTTTCTGTGCCCTTCTTGCTGTTCTCGGCATGGGTCTTTGCTCCTGCACTAAAAAGCAAAATAGCCGCCAGTATTGAAAAAAGCTTGTTTTTGTCCAAAAGCCTTGCTTTTGTAATTTTTATGCTTGGGTCTTTTTCTTTTAGCTTTTGAATGGCTTGCTCTACCTTTCGTTTCTTTTCCTCTCCAAAGTCAAACAGTTCCTGCTGCCTTGTGTTCTCTGACGAAACCACGTTTTGCAGTGCAACTCCCAAAAGTCGTATGCCTGTGCCTTTCTTGTATTTTTTTTCAAAAAGCTTTTTTACGCGGCGGAACAAATCATCCATGGATGATACGTCCCGCTCTTCTGTTCCCTGTACGGTGACCGTTGAGAAATCATCGTAGCGGATTTTTACGCATACGGTCTGGCTTACAAGCTTTTCTCTGTGCGAGCGGAACATAACCGTGTAGCAAAGCTCAAAAAGAGCTGTCTCTATCGAGTAAGACTCCGTAAGGTCATAGGAATAAGTGTTCTCCGCACTTATTGAGTGAGATTTTGCTTCAAGGTTAAAATTTTCCTGCTCATTGCCTCTGACTGCGTTGTACAAAAAGTTTCCGCCCGCTTTGCCAAAGATGTTCTCAAGAATCGGCTTAGAGCGGATAAAAATATCATGCGTAGTCTTTATATTGTAATATCTGAGCCGTTGCAGCGTTTTTTCGCCAACTCCCCAAAGCTTTTCAAGCGGCAAGCTCAGAATAAATTCAGATTCCTTGCCGTTCGGAACGACAAAAAAACCATCTGGCTTGCTTATGCCAGAAGCTATTTTCGCGACATATTTTGTAGAAGCCATACCTACGGAGACAGTCAGCCCAGTTTTTTCTTTTACTTCTCGTTTGAGCCGCCTTGCAGTTTCCTCTGGCGAGCCGAACAGCCGCTCCGTTCCTGTAAGGTCAATAAAGGCTTCGTCAACGGAGATTTGATGCACGTCAGGCGAGTATTGCGAGAAAATTGCCATTACTTCGGCAGATTTCTCGTGGTAGCGTTCCATGCGAACTGGCAGAAAAATTCCTTGTGGGCAGCGTTGCTTTGCCTGAAACAATGGCATTGCGGAGTGCACTCCGAATCTGCGGGCTTCATACGAGGCTGTTGAGACTACTCCACGTCTGTCTAGACTTGTTCCGCCAACGATTACAGGCTTTCCCCGCAGCTCAGGGTGGTCAAGCTGCTCTACAGAGGCAAAAAAAGCATCCAAATCAACGTGCAAAAAACAGTTCTGCATGGGTTACTGCTGAATTTCTCCTACTGATAGTGTTTTCGACTCGCCCCTGAACTTTAGCGGGTCATCTGTCCTGTAAAAAGCTGTTACTGTAATCTCTGCCTTTATTCCATCGGCTGCTGCGTAGTCAATGGTTATGTTTTTTGGCGGAAAATCAGGAATTATAAAGTTAACGGCATTGGTCTGCGCGTTTGTGTTATATGCGTATGATGATTCATATACAGGCACGTTATCGCCAGATACAACTCTTACGTTGTACTTGACAGGATTTGTGCTTGAGCTTATTGATAGGTGGTTCGACGTTATCCCTAAGAATGATGACTGGGTGACTTTTGCCGAAAGAGAATCCTTATTCTCAAAGGACAGCGAGATATAGTTCCTGTTACGCCGAGATATGTTCTTGAGCTTGTAGATTGACCTTGACATAAAGAAGAACGCAGCCACGTATATCAAAACAATCACAAGAGTTGATATAGAGGCATTCTTGACAATCTTTTTTATGTTGTAGCCGCGACTTCCTACATAAATGTTGAGCCGAAGGAGAATCCTGAGCCACATAATCTCAAATGGGAATATTGCGCACGCAAGCAGAAAGTTTCCCTGCGGCGAACTGAATGCAAAAATCTGCAATTCGTAGATTGAGCAGTATTTGAGCAATGTGTACACGTAAGGAAGAAAAGGCACGAACATCATTATTGTCCAGAACATGAGCCACACAAGCCTTTTTGAAGCTCTCGCAAGGTATATTATGATGTACTCTGTTGCAAAAAGCACAAAAAACAGAATGTCTATCGCGCTGAAGATAAAAATGTTCATGATAGAGACAAGGGAGATGACATAGCCGTAAATAAAAGGAGCGACAGGAAGCCTCATGTGCTCTTGAACGGCGAACATGGCCGATATTACTATCATAGAGAATATAATCTTGCAGCCGAACTGCAAAAAATGATTAAGCGATGAGAAAATCGGCAGATGTGCTGTCAGAACTTGTCCCAATGCAAGCGAGAAGAACGACAGAAGTATCGTAAAAGGAATCATGTGCCAGAAGCGCATAAAATCCCTCTTGTTCCTTGCCGCCGACTTTCCTACAAACGAAAAGCAGCAGAGCAGAAAAACGCATATTGAGGCGACTATTACGCAGGCGATTACGAATATGTGCTCCGTTATCCAGAATGATTTTAATGGGTAGTGTGCTGGAAAAAAAATGTAGTGGCTGTCCCATTCACCTGTTCCTTTTGGCGAATAATCTGAGACAATGCGTTTAAGGACTGAAAATCCGCTTTTGTCAGTAAACGCCAGCGTGATTGCAGGAACATTGTTCTTTATGAATGATTCCATCCTCCATTCGCTTTGCAGCAAGCCCAGCCTGTACAGAGAGAGAATCTGGTGCGGGTATGTAAAATCAATTTGCTCCGCTGAAAGACTGTCAATCGTTAGCTTCGTAAGCCAGAGAGGAGATGCTGAATCCCTGCAACCGCACAGGACGGCTGTCCTTGACGCTTTATGAAAGCGGATTGTAAATGCCGCTGAATTGTCCGTATTCTCAAGAAATGACACAAAGCTCATTGTCCCAGATATAGCTTGGTAATCATTTATTGGAGGCTTGTCAAGGGCAGCGAGCAAGATGCTTATATCGAAAGGCAGTTTAAGCTCTTTTAGCTCCTTTATGAATGATACAAGCTCTTCCTTGTAGATAAACGCGTCTTCCTGTGTAAAATCAAAGATGAGAAGGTTCTTCTGGTCAAATTCCTGAAACTGCGTGTTGTCTTGCAATTTGTTGAATCCCTGAAAAGTCTTATTTTCTACAGTTTTTGGTAGTTCAGAACCCGCAGGAATGTCGATAATGATATTGTAGGCGAATTCGTCTGTTCCTGTTAGCGAAAGATTTGCTTTCTGGACGGCGATTTTATTCTTTGTAAGAAAAGATTCAAGAGCCTTTGACAGGTTGACACCTTCTAGTGCGTCGTTGGGCGTTTCTTCTGGTGTAATTCCTAGTATGCTGCTTTCTGAGTCATTTTCGCTTTTATTTTGTGCTTCAGAATAAGAGATAATGGAGATAAATATTAAAAAAATTGCTATAAAACAAAAGCGTATCCGCATACTACTTATAGAATATAATTTGTTTGTTTACAATTCAAGTCACCTATATTATAATTAAATTCAGTACGAAATATTGGAGCCTAAAATCATGAGCGGAACTGGTAAAAAATTCAGTCTGAACCTTCCTTTAAAAGTTATTCTGACCGAGAAAGGAACATCACATTTTATTAGTAACAAAAAGAAGCTTTTGAGATTTAAGCTTGCTGATAATGTTGAAGAATATGGAATTTCATTAAATCCTTTTTCTCCGCAGTCAATTCAGAATATGATAATGGTTGACTACATCTCAAAGATTGAAATCTCAATGTCAGAGTTTGTCTCTGTAAGGCAGGAAGTAATGGACTTGTCGAAGGTAATAGTCTATTCTCTCCTTTATAAGCAGTTTGACAGGCAGGTTTATGGCGAACTTATAAAATGCGACTGTATCCGTCATCATAACAGGGCAAATCCAACTCAGCTTATAGATGAGCGTACTGAGATTGATGACTCTAAGCTAAGAAAAGTTCTTCTCAACAAGCAGCCAACAATCGCACTCGTAAAAAAAGAGATTCTTGACCCCGTATGGAAGTCCATCATGGAGAATACCGAATACTCTATGGAAGAGAAAAACATTTATCTTCTTACTTCCGAGAAATTCTTGAACCGTATGAGCCTTATGAACTGGTATATCCTGACAAAATTCTATAATCCAAAGGATAAAGCCGGCTTTACGGAAATGAACATCGCGATCAGGCATTTGCTTCAGATTTATATGGAAAAATCAAGAATCGGCGAATATATTTCTATTCTCGTAATGGAGCTTGCTCTTAACAATGAGAATACGAATATGCGTAAGACCGCGAAGAAAATGTTCGCAGGGCTTGATGACACGGATTCAATGATTTTTGATCCTGAAGTCCGTGAGAAAATCATTGCCGAGCTTAGACGCAACCATGAGCTTGTATTTTTGTCATGGAAGCTTGGTGGCGGTTCTACTGCGATCGGTAAGCAGGGTCGCTTGCAGATAACTTTGTACAATAAGGATGATGAGTTCCAGGAAGTAAAGGAAAGCATCGAGTCAAAGATGTCTGCTGACACAAACAAGCGTTCGCTCATCGACTTTTACAGGGAGCTTCCTGACGGACAGGAAAGTACGGACTTGGGCTTGTACTATCTGTCTTATCTTGATGATGCTTGCCGCAAAGTTAACGTAAAATTTGAATCAATTGTAAACCAGTATACTTCCAATGACCTTACGGTTATTAATCTGGTATTTAATTTCTAGAATGTCCTTGAAGGGCTTTTTTCTCTGTTTCAGAAAAATCATCAGCTTGGTTCTCTTGCTGATGATTTTGTCTTGTTCAGAGAACTCTCCTGAAATTGTAGAGATAAAATCTCTCGCCGTGCTGGATTTTGATGATCCGTACTCGCCCGCTGACGTTTCTTTCGCTGTCTTTGCGGAGGTAACGGGGGACGTGCGCAGGGCAGAGCGGATGGTGATAACGCACAAGGAAAAGCAGTACAAGTGGACTGCCATAAATCCATGTGTATTTTCCGACGGCAAGAAAGAGTTTGCCGCAGCCGTAATGCTAAAAGCTCCGTTTGGTGAAAGAATCCCGAACGGCGAGTATTCTGTCGAATATGCCGATGCTGCTGGTCAAACCGTTTGCTCGGATTTTTCCGTTTCTATAGATTCTGACGCTTATAAAATGTCTTTTGAGGCTGCCCAAAAAGCCGTGGAGAATTTGGACAAGAGCATAGCGGTTTTTGATTCTGACAGCATGATTTATTTTGGCAGCAGAAAGAAAAAATGGGCGACCGATGAGAATATTTTTGAAGAGTATCCTTATTCTGAGTTTTTTAGGGAGTGTTATCTGCTAAAAGACAAGAATATTGCAATTCTTATGCCATTAAAGGTATCTTCTA
Organism: uncultured Spirochaetaceae bacterium; assembly: GCA_902803735.1. GTDB lineage: Bacteria > Spirochaetota > Spirochaetia > Treponematales > Treponemataceae > Treponema_D. The sequence goes on along the minus strand of CADCRJ010000281.1, from coordinate 3,323 downwards.
GAAATTGGTTTTAATGAGAGGTAAAGATGAATTTGGAAAATAACGAGGATGTAGCTCAGCCGGTCGGACAGGGCGAGCCAGCCGGCGGAATAAGAAGGGAAATCCACACTTTTGTGATTCGTGCGGGGCATTTTACAAATGCCGAGAAAAAAGACTATGCGGAGCTTGGACCTGTCTGGTGCATTCCGTATGAAAAGAAGCTCCTTGATTTTGAGAAAATCTTTGGAAACAAAAATCCTGTCGTAATAGAGATTGGCTTCGGAATGGGAAAAGCAACCGCGATTATCGCCGAGAATAATCCGCAGATTAATTATCTGGGGCTTGAAGTCCATAAGCCTGGAATCGGCAAGCTGTTGGGCGAGATAAGAACTCGCGGGCTTACTAATCTTAGAATAATCGAGCACGACGCAATGGAAGTGCTTTCTGACATGGTTCCTGACGGCAGCGTAAGCGCGTTCCACATATTTTTTGCTGACCCTTGGCCTAAAAAGCGGCATCACAAACGCCGTCTCGTGCAGCGTCCACGTACTGATCTGTTCACGCAAAAGCTCGTTAAGGGCGGATATCTTTATTTTGTGACGGACTGGCTTCCTTACGCAGAATTCGCGATGGAAGAGCTTACGCAGACAAAAGGTTTGCACAATAAGTTTGACGGCTATGCCCCGCATCAGGAGTGGCGGCCTGAGACACGTTTTGAGCAAAAAGGCGTCGATGCGAACCGTGTCATAAGCGAGCTTTTCTTTGAAAAGCAGGACTGAAGGTAGCAGATTACTGCTCGTTTAAAAACAGAGGTAAAATATGAGAAAAGTTCTCGGATTCTTTGCGACGAACCTTGAAATACTCGCTTTGTTCGTTCTGTCGCATATTGTCGCACTTGCGGGGTTTGTGCTTTTGGTGTGTTTTGCAGGGATGTTCGTTCCTGTTAATGTTCTGCTCGCAAACGCGCCGATTGTTTACTTATTGCCGAATATCCTTTCAATGCTGTTCTTTGCGAACATCATTTGTTCCTTGAATGACAGGGTGTTCAAGCTTAAACGCCTCTCTATAAACCTGTATTTCATCTTGGACGCGATTATTCTGGCCATTATCTTTACAGTTCTGATCGTGATGGCAATAGTGTTCTTTGCCAGACACCCGGACATTTTGAAGACAATCGGCACCGTAGCGGCTTTTCCGCTGGTTCTGCTTATGCTGTTCTCTCATGGAACGGCACTCTTCATGCTGCCAGGAATCCTTGGGTTCGTGCTGCTCGTAATCGTGATTCTTCTCTTTCTTCCGTTCATTCTCTACGCAGAATTTGCAATCAGTTACAACATCGTCTTTCATCACAGAAAGCACAAGGCTGAGCATAAGAAACGGAACGTAATCCTTTTCATTCTTTTTGTTGCATTCCTTGTTTTTTCAAGCCTCATCCCATATACCGCAAAGGCAAAGAAAATAAAAAAGGATGCCGAGGGAAAACCGTCGTACTTGGAAGAACTGCAACTTAAGATGTTTGAAGATTTGTCGTTCGATGAGGTTCCTGCGGACGACGAGACTTATGATAAGCTCATCGATTTTCTGAAAATGCAAAAATTCGACTTCAATACGATGAGGGACGGCAAAACCTTGCTGATTCATGTGATAGAAAAAGAAAGGTCTCTTTCTATCATAAGAAAAACGATCGAGGCAGGTGCGGACGTGAATAAGCCCGATGATAGGGGACTTTCGCCGCTTTACTACGCAGGCAAAAGAAAGGACTCTGAGGAATGCTGCAAGCTGCTTATTGATTTTGGTGCGATCTCGGCAAGCGAGAGTCAGCTTTAAGCACCGTCCGTGCTTTACCAGTTGTCCTTCATGTCGTCCAGCATGGTATGCGCACTTGGTGCACCAAGCGCTCCAAGTGCGGGCGTTGTGCTTGGCTTCTTCTTGCTGGCGTCTGTTGTCTTAGCCACTTTTGTGCTTTCAGCCGTAATCTTTGCTATATCCGTAAACGCAAAGGGAGCAACATTTGCAGGAACAGCCTTTACCGCCTTTGTGACGGGCGAGAGAAGGCTTTCAAGCTCATCGTATACCGGGAGATCAGCCTCCTTACACTTTGACCTTTTGCAAAATTCGTGAAAGTATTCGATAGCCGTCTTGCCATCCTTGTCCCGGAGCGAGTTGTCAGCCCCGTAAGACAGAAAGAGCTTTATTGCGTCACGCGTGTAAGAAAGCTCTTGGTCCCATGCGTTTCTTGCGAGATGCAACAGTGCTGTCTTGCCCTCCCTGTCTACGGCGTTTGGATTCGCCCCTGCGTCGAGCAAAATTCGTACGAGAGGAAGCATGTTCAGCTTGTCTGTTCCTGAGAACCTCGCGTAAATAAGCAGGGCTGTCGCGTCATATTGTTCCGTTGTGACTGCGTTGACGTCCGCTCCTTTTTCCAAAAGTTTTGTGAATAGCTCTTCAAGTTCGGATATATTCGCATCATTAAATCTTGGTTCCTCGAAAACATACATGAAGCTCGTGTAATCATCTAGGCAAATACCAAATTTGTAGCTCTTCGCAGGAAGCGCACCGCATTCTAAGAGCGTAAGGGCTTCTTTGATCTTTAAATTTTTGACGGCGAATTCGACGATACCGTTCCCTCTGCCGTCTTTTCCTTTAAGCTCATAGCCGTGTTCGCATAGAAGCCGTATCGCGCCTAGACGGGATGAGCAGACTGCCTCTCCCATAGAATCATTGCAGAATTTAAGCCTTTTGTTGGCATCCGCACCTGCAAGTAAAAGCTGCTCCGTAATCCTGTCAGCTTTGGCCTCGTCTTCGTATTGTCTGCACGATTCGTAAAGCGGGAATCTTTCTAGGTCTTTTGAAAGTTTGTTAGGATCCGCTCCTTTTTGGATGAGCTTTATGACTTTCTTTTCATTTTGTTTTGCTACGGCATTGATAAGCGTCGTATTGCTGTTCCAGTCAGCAAATTTACCGAATACGTTTCCTGTAGAGGAAGAAACCGCGTTACAAATTGAAATTATGCAGGAGCCTGTAACGCCGATTATTATTGGCGAGAAGAAAACAGCACCCGCTATGCCCGCAACTTTTAGCGCGAGCGCGCTTTTTGCTGCCGCAGCCGCGATAAGCGCGCCGATTGCGGTTCCGCCTGCAATCAGAATAATTGGCCACGCAAAATATATTATTGCCCCAGCTATGATAAGCCATGTAGGAATCTCAAAATCCATAGAATAATCCTTATATAGGTCGAATGTCGAGTTGCAAAAAGAAAAATACGCAGAAAGCAACTCCCAGCGGGAACCCATCCCGAAAAAAAGGCTTCCGCGCTTCGCTTGTGCAGATTTTTTTTCGGGCGT
>CADCRJ010000280.1 GCA_902803735.1 uncultured Spirochaetaceae bacterium | reverse complement strand
GCTCTTACAGCTTATCGAAGATATGAAAAAAGAAGATAAGCGGGCAGAAACAGAAGGTCTTACAGAAGAAGAACTGGAAATGTTTGACCTGCTTATAAAAGGCAGAAAGCTTACAAAAGAAGAAGAAAAGAGCGTAAAGCTTGCTGCTAAAAATCTCTGTAAGAAACTCACAGAAGAAAAACAAAATCTTTTTGTTGTAGACTGGTATAAAGATGAGCAGGCTTCGACAACCGTAAAAGACGCAATCATTTCTTCACTCGATGCTGACTTACCGCAAAGTTTTGATAAAGAGGCTTTTGATTCAAAAATCAATTTACTGCTAAATCACTTTGTGGATATGTCAGTTCAGCATTACGGTTGGTTTGGAGAAGTGGCATAAACACGCTTTTATGGCAATCCCCCTTTACATCAATTCAATCTGCCTTAAAATGCGTTCTTTTACCAACTCCACGAAACTTTGAGGTTCAATGACTTTTATCATGGGGCCAAAACTCAGAACGCGAATTACGAGTTCGGTTTCGTCACGAAAATCGTAATTTAAGGTAAGGTGATACACGTCGTCGCTCACTTGCACGGCAGTTTTTTCAAAATGTGCAAAGGCGAGCATTACGCGTTCAAGAGCCTTTCTGTCATCGTAGATTTCTAAAGTCACGCTGGCTCTTTTGCTGTAAGGCAAGGCAGATTCTTCCCATGCAAGCGAATTGGAATCATCTACAATCGAGCAACGGACTATTCTTGCAATATTCAGGATTGAATAACGGCTTCGCACTTTAGAAATGATTCTGAATTTGTCGTCTTTTTGTGAATATTCAATTTTGAACGGTTTTAGGCAAAATCGGTTCGTTTGGCCGAGACGGCCCGTGTATTCAACGCTCAGAGTTTTTTTCTGGTGAATCGCATTCAATATCGTCTTAAAATTCTCCTGATAGCTCGCCTCGTCGTACGGGTCGCCGTCTGAATATCTATCGTACAAGCAAAAATCTTTTTCGCTAAAAAGTGGCTCTACGTTGCAAAGCTCGGACTCAAGACGAGCGAGAGTTTCGTCATTTACAAAAAGTCTGATTTTTTTGTCGGCGCAAATTGCTTTTAGCCAGCGTTTTTGCAGAATCGAAAGTGGCATTGTTGGAGGATTTTTTATATTCGTTGTGTAATCTTTTTTTATGAGCGGCCATTTTTCACTTTCGAGGCTTGTACCGATTGTCATTACGCTTTCCGGGAATGCCGATTTTTTTACAATCTCGTAAAGCGAGTCTGAATCAAGTTTTTCTTTTTGAGCACAGGCGATTATAGCGGAAACTGTGTTGTAATATGCGCTGTAGATTTCACTGAATAACATCGTTCTCCTCATTGTTTAGGGAATCTGCCTCTGGGAAATATAAATTTTTCATCTTGCGGATGTCGGCGTAAAATCGGCGGGTGATTCCGATGTCGGCACACTGAAAATCCGTGATGCGGCAGATAAAAGTTCTTGCCCAGGGAATTATTTCCATTGCGTCAAAAATATCCGCGTCAAACTGGGCTGTGTTTTCGTCGAGCAAACTCACTTTTCCGCAGCGTTTCTCCCGCAAAAGACGCTGATAAATAAACTTTTCGTCATCATCAAAATGAACTTTAAAGCTAACGTGGGTTGTCGCCGTGTCATTGTGTTTTTTGTTTTGCTTTAAAGCCACGCCCCAAATGTGCTTCCGAAGATTTTCAAATTCTGCGCGCTTCTGCTCAAAGCCTTCATAAAATTCGCCCACTTTCATCGAAACGATATAATCAAAGCGAAGAGCCAAAAAATATTTTCCGTGCTGGCGGTAGGCCATAAGGTACATTCGTCCGTCCTGCGTGCTCTGATAAATCATTAGAGGAACGACTTCGTTCTGAAAACTTCGAGTACTTTTTGTCCGCTTTTGTTCTATTATAATGTGTCGATGTTCACGAATCGCCGCAAAAACAAGCGCGACAAAATCAGATTCAATCGAAGACGTAATGTAGTGATGTTTGAACTGAAAAACCTCGCTCTCTTTCTGAACCTCGGAAGAAAGCTTGTCATATAAGAAATTTCCAACCACGCCGCAGCACGCGTTTTCTGAAAAAAAAGACAAAGCATCTTCCATGCCAGACAAATCAGTTTCAGGATTCCGAAAGTAAAGCATGGTCTTGCCGATTTTTTCTGAGCCAATCAAGCCAAGTTCTTCGTATTCTTTAAGTTTTTTTCTGACAGTGGATTCTTCTGGCATCGCATTTGAAGAAAAATCCTTAAGATAGACAGAATTTATTTCATCAAGAATCTGATTCAAAGTCTTTTTAATAGGAGATGCTGAATCAAGTTCAGCATGACGGATACCTGATTCAGCATGACGACTATCTGATTCAGCAGGATTTTTCTTGCCGTCAGAAAGAATGTCCATCAGCATAAAATGCAAGGAAATATCCATCGCTGTAAAGGATTTTGCCTTAAAGATTTTGTACAGAGGATTATGGGCGGTATGCCGGCTGTCTATCGAAAGAAAAGTCACCTTGCCGTTCTCGTTCTGGCGAAAAGCCATGTAACCGTCAAGATAATTTTCTAGCCGACGTTTTTCGTCATCATAGGTGCGGCTACTTTTGCCTAAGAATTTATCCCGCGTCTTGAATCCATAAATGTAAAAACTTCGGATGTAAGTTCTGAGAGTGTCAAGATTTTTAAGCAATTCCGAATACGCCATTTTCTGTCCTCAAAGTAAAATAATTATAGCACAAAATTAGTCAAAATCTTCTATACTATTGGCCGGATCCCTGTCGCGCTCAGAAAAACCGATTTTCCTAAGATAAAGCTCCTTGCCCGCGTTGTCAAAACACCAAGTAAAAGATTCGCCCTTGCATTTTGGGCAGATGGTCAAGTACTTTTTCTTGAATAATCCTTTAACAACATTCTTCGGAATTACACGCCGACCGCACTTTTGGCAATACGCCTGTTCATAAAAATCTTCGGGCAAGTCCAAATCATAAAAAATCTTAAAAAGCTCAAAACGCCGCAAAATATACGCTTCCGCATTCTCCCGCGTAAGCGTGTATCGTTGGTCAATAAGCACAGTGTCATCATACAAGAAGTCAATCTCGTAAGACAAATCCAACCATTCTTGAAAAATCTTTTTTTGTGTCTGACAATACAGTTTTTCCAAATCGTAAACCGCGTCAAAAGCAGAAAGTTTTCCAGCCTTTACACCATCAAACAGGTAGCAGATGTAAAAATAGTCGGTCTTGCTTTTCTCGATTTTAATTTTCAGTTCGTCAAGAACACACTCAAAATAGTGGCGCGCATCGTCCTTTTCAGACTCCGAAAGCCCCGCAAGAATAAAAATATTCTCACTGTCTATTTTGTTCTCCAAAAGGTAAAACGCAAAATCGATGTACTCACTCACCTTCTCGCGCACAACGTCAGCTGCGTAACATTTATTCGCTCTGTATGTCAATTCGTCATGATTCATTTTGCAAAAACCTCCTTACTCAAAATCTTCTTTATTAATTACTACAGGATAACTGTCATACTGGCGGCAGCCCGGAGTTGGAATTAGAGCAGAACGCTTTATAACATTGTTTCCGTCCTTGCTTTTGTGAGCTGAATCGTTCGCAACAAATTCGTCAACATAATCTGACAAAGAAAATCCTGTGGACACGGCTTCATCAATCACGGCTTTCAGAAAATTATTTGGATTGAAAGTCAGACATTTTTTTCGAACCAATGTGTGATAACCTCCGCTTGTTTTGATAATCGCAAAGTTTCCACGCCCAAAAAGCTTTTCCCCAGCCATGTACAGTGCGCCATAAGATTTTTCAAATACATCCGAAACGCGGAATTTCTTTTTGATGTCCATATCAAAATCAAGCCAGATTCGTCGGCTTGTGTGAGAAGCATGACAGCTTTTCATGTGCTCAAAAACCTTCGGCATTTTTACAAGATGATCCTGAATTCCTGGCTGAGAACCACGCAAAATCGCAGAAGTCAGATTTTTTCGCTCCTTGTTGTAATGCTCAAAAGTGTCTTCAATGCAGTCGATTTCGTTCGTCGGATTCACAACAGAATAAACTACCAGCGCATGTTCCGGGTAAGGAACGCCCGCAGTCGTCAAAAGAGAACGTTTATCGCAGTTATAGGCATAAAACGCTTGCCGATAAATATCAAAATTCCAGTCCTGATTTAAGCCACCTCTGCAGCGAATCAGTGCTTCCCGCATCATTTCACCGCGGGCACCAACCTTTGTATATTCGCGTTCCTCGTCCGTAAGCTTCTTACCACGACAAGCAAG
>CADCRJ010000279.1 GCA_902803735.1 uncultured Spirochaetaceae bacterium | reverse complement strand
GTATTTTCATTTTTATCAAAATATTCAATGGAATCAATCCAACTCTGTTTAATTGCCGGAGGTGTAATTATTAAAATTGGATTTTTGAATCCTGTTTCTATGAGATGACGTTTTACAACCATAAGTGCGGTAAAAGTTTTTCCAAGACCAACAACATCAGCTAATATAAAACCATGATGCCGTTTCATAATTGCGAATCCCTGATTAACGGCCTCTTTTTGATATGTTAATTTCTTAAACTCAGGATCTTTAGGCATGTAATCATCAGGTGTTATTTTTCCATCAAAATTAACCACTTCATCAAACTGGTCAATAAGTAATTTTAGATAGGTGTCATAAGGCTTAAGTACAACGAACTGGTCAGCCACCAGCGATGTTGGGAGAGGATTATAAGGTGTATTTTTTGAAGTCTTTCCAACTGGGGAATTTTGGACTTCAATAACAAATTCCTTTGTCCAGTCTTTTGAAAGATTCCATTTTTCATTGAACCAATAATAATGACCTTTAAATGGGTTATATTCATCAGGCTTAGCAGTAATATGAGAAGAATCAATGTCCAAGAAGTTAAGTTCGGAATTTCCTTCCAAGCCCATTTTTGTAAAGTTACTACTTCCAATAATTCCACAAGTTCTCCCCTGTGTACTCATGAAAATATAACATTTTGAATGAAAGAACTGTCGCTCATCATCTTCATTCATTTCAAAGATATGAACCTGAATTTTAGGATTATCACCAGAACAATTATCAATAAGCATTTTTGCAGCTTTCTGATAGTTCTCATCATTCATTTCAATATTCTGCAAATCTATTTTTAAATAATCCTGCGGATATATTTTTGCAGTTTTGTAGGCTTCTGCAGTCAAATCTTTTTTGAAGACATTAGGGTCTTTACCAATCAAAAGACGGAGCTTTGTATTTTGGCGCGACAAAAAATTAATAAGAGATTCAGTTACAAGAGAAGTTCCCTTCAAATCCCAATAACCGGTTGCAATACATATTTCATTGATTTCTGGCATTGAGATTATTTCATTCAATGTATCCACAAGTTTAAGCTTAGATGAATTATCAATCAGCGTATTTCCAAACATTTATGCGTCCTTATCTTATGATTAATTATTATATCACAAAATCTGTGCCATTTATAAAGCCGCCTCTCCTTCAATAAAAATATCATAATCACTTTTGTACAATCTGTCCTGCACTATGCGGTATTTTTCAAACTCGGTTTCAGCATGAAGTTTTGCAATTTCTGCCGTCACTTTTCCTGCATCCTGTAACAAGCCGTATTCAAACATTTCTATAAATTTGTTCAAACGCTTTTCCCAGTCAGCCATTGTAAGAGGAATATGACGGTTCGCCATGTTTTCAGCGAAATCAAGATAAGCGGAAACCATACGATTCAATTGTTCAAGTTCGTCTTCTAACAAATAGTTCTTTGCAACAGTTACATCAGAGTTTTTGATTTTTCCATTTGGGGCATCTTGCCATGTTGTAAGTCCCATGTGTTCTTTTGTTGCATCTGCGCGTTCGACGATAAGTTCAGCTGCGGTATGTCCGTGAACTGCATAATGCATTTTATTTTGAACCGTAGCATAAAAGCGTTTTGTAGCGGCTGCATTTCTGTCATAGTCAATTGCTGTTGCGTATATGTCTGTGACTTTCTGATAAAACTTCCGCTCGCTTGAACGAATCTCGCGAATACGCTCAAGCTGTTCTTCAAAATACTGTTTTGTAAGGATGGAACCGTCGTTTTTAAGCCGTTCATCATCCATAGCAAAGCCTTTGATAGTGTATTCTTTTGCAATATTGTTGACCCATTTGCGGAACTGGACAGCCCTCTCAGAATTCACTTTAAAACCGACAGCTATTATCATTTGCAGGTTATAATGGTCAATATCGCGGGAAACTTCCCTTGCCCCCTCTGTTTGAACTATCCGAAATTTTCGGATAGTTGACTCCTTTTCTAACTCAGAATCCTCATAAATCTTTAAAATATGATAATTGATTGTTCTTACATCAACTTCATACAAAACGGCAAGCATTTTTTGCGTAATCCAGATGTTTTCATCTTCGTAGCGAACTTCAACACTATTTTTATCATCTCCATTTGCCGCAACAAACGTCAGATACTCAGCGGCAGAACTTCGGATTGAAACTTCTTTTTGATTTTTTTTAGCCATTTAGTTTTCCTTTTTGTTGAGTTTATCATATTTTTTTGAGTTTTTCAGCAAGGAATATACTATGGCTACAGTAAAAAAGAGGATGCCTGCGATTTTGATTTCGCTGAAAATTACCCCTGGAACTGGTCAACCTGACGGCTGATTTCTACAATAGAATCTTCCATAACTTGCGAGATTTCTGAGAGTTCGCTGCCTGTTCTGGCAATTCTTGCCGCGCTCTCGCTCATTTCGTCCATTCCCTGCCTCATAACGAGAGTTTCATTCTGCAAGTTTCCTACTTCAGACATGATTACACGGCTATCTGCGTTCATTTCCTGTGAAGCTTTCTGAACCTCCGTCGTGCTGTCGTTCATTCCGTGGAGTGCGTCCGTGATTTGAGCAGAGCCAGCCTGTTGTTCTGCCATCGCTGCTTTTATCTGTCGAACGAGGCTGTCAGTCTCGTGGATTTCGTTTGCAAGGTGAGCATAGCCCTGAACGCCCTTCTGAGTTGCTTCAACAACAGTCTCTATTGTCATCTGAATCCTGCTCAGCT
>CADCRJ010000278.1 GCA_902803735.1 uncultured Spirochaetaceae bacterium | reverse complement strand
CGGTACATATCCATTACAGCCATACCAGCATGTTTTGCAAGCGCAATTCGCTCACCAGTTACGGCTGGAATAGTACCGTTTCCTGGAAGACCGAGCCCAAGAACCTCTGTAAGACAGTTCATTGAATTTGCGGTAAACATTCCAGAGCAAGCGCCACAACCAGGACAAGCGGAATGCTCCATTTCTTTAAGCTGCTCCTCTGTAATCTTACCAACAGCAAGACCGCCAACAGCCTCGAACATATCTGTCAAAGAAAGATTTTTTCCAGAATATGGATTAGAAGGGTCGTTTCCAGGCAGATGACCAGGCATCATAGGACCGCCACTAACAAAAACAGTCGGCAAATCAAGGCGGGCTGCAGCCATGAGCATACCAGGAACAATTTTATCACAGTTAGGAATCATTACGAGAGCATCGAATTGGTGTGCCTTTGCCACGCATTCAACGCTGTCAGCAATAAGCTCGCGAGTAACAAGAGAATATTTCATTCCCTCGTGTCCCATTGCAATACCGTCACAAACGCCAATCGCAGGGAATTCAATAGGAGTACCACCTGCCATACGCACGCCGGCTTTTACAGCCTCTGCAATTCGGTCAAGCTCGATATGACCTGGAATAAGCTCATTTTTTGCACAAATAACACCAACCATTGGCTGTGCAAGTTCCTCGTCAGTATATCCTGACGCATAATACAAAGAGCGATGCGGAGCACGTGCTGTTCCACAACATGCGTTGTCAGATTTTTTTGCCATTTTTATACCTCTTGTAATAATTTTAGCTTTATGATTGTGTAATGTCAAACCTCAGAAATTATTAGGCGATATGCGTAATCTCTGCGGCTTTTGCTTTGACAGCATCAAAAAGAACCATCTTGTCATCTTTGTGCTCCGTTATAATTCGCACAAAAACGCTTCCAGCAACTACGGCTTCAACAGATGACGCAAGGGCGGCAGACTGATTTCCGTTTGAAATACCAAAACCTCCGTAAATCTTGCTTCCGCCAGCACTAACCTTATTCAAGAATTCAAGGGTAGCGTTATCGATTGTCGTATCAGAACCAGTAATACCAGTACGGAGAGCCGCGTAAATATAAGGAAAGCCAGCCTTTGACATTTTTTTTATTCGTTCCTCGCTCATACTTGGAGCAGCGACAGGTATATTGTGCATTCCGTTTACTTTGCATGCAGCTGTAAGACCTTCATCAAAATCAAACGGCAAATCAGGAATTATCATTCCAGAAACACCAGCATCGGCGGCTTTTTTACAGAATGACTCAACACCGGGAGTATATACCAGGGAACCATAGCTCATAAGATAAATAGGTATATTCGGAAATTCCTTATGAACCGAAGCGATAAAATTAAGTCCCCTCGCAGTAGAATAGCCGTGGGACAAAACAGCCGTACAAGCGGTCTGGATTGCAGGTCCGTCCGCACTAGGATCGCTGAACGGCAACTGAATTTCGAGAATATCGGCACCACCTTCTACCAAAGCTTTTGCGGCTGTCAATGCAATCTCTTCCGTCGGATAGCCCGCAACCAAATGAGCCATAAGCTTTATTTTTTCCATTTTTAATCTCCTATAAAAACTCCGTGTTAGCGGTGTTGCATGGAGGCAACATATAAGCGAGTTTTCGCCTCTCTATTCTTATTTTGCGGACATTGATTTTGCGTCGTGGATGTCCTTACCACCTTCAAGTCTTTCAATCTCAGCATGAAGGAAGTTAAGCCATTCAGCAGGTCTGAACACAGGACTTGTGATAAAAACATCTTTATCTCCGCGCCCGCTCATGTTGATTATAACAGCCTTATCAGGCGGAAGCTCCTTTGCAATCTTTATAGCAGCGGCTCCTGCATGGGCACTTTCAAGGGCAAACAATATGCCCTCATTCTTTGCGAAGAAATTCACGGCTTCAAGAGCTTCCTTATCAAGAATCGAAGTAAACTCAATTCTTCCAGACTGTCCAAGAGCCGCCAGCTGAGGACCAATACCACAATAATCAAGCCCAGCAGAAATTGAGCGTGTAGGAAGAGCCTGACCATCTTCGTCAAGCAAGAAACGGCTTTTGTATCCCTGCATGATACCATCACGGGCACAGTTACCAGTCATACGGCTTGCATTCTCGCCGATACCAGGACCTATACCACCTGCTTCCGCACCTATAAGGCGAGGCTCCTTTTCGTTTATGAACGGTTCAAAAAAACCGATTGAATTTGAGCCGCCACCAACACAGGCAACCATAGCACCTATCTGAATTCCTCGCTCTGCGCACTGTCTTTTGACTTCTCGCCCAATCACAGACTGGAATTCGCGTACAATATCAGGGAACGGAGCCGGCCCAAGTGCAGAACCAAGCACGTAATGAGTAGAATCGGGATTTGCAGCCCAGTCACGCATAGCCTCATTTACGGCATCTTTCAAAGTTCTGCTACCAGAAGTAACGGGCTTAACTTTGGCTCCGTAAAGCTCCATCGCAGCAACATTCGGCTGCTGACGGCGAACGTCAACCTCCCCCATGTATACGGTACAATCAAGACCAAGCCTTGCACAGGCTGCGGCTGTAGCTAATCCATGCTGCCCCGCTCCTGTCTCGGCTATAATTCTTTTTTTGCCCATTCTCTTGGCAAGAAGGCATTGTCCTATAGCATTGTTTATCTTGTGTGCTCCAGTATTTGCAAGTCCTTCAAGCTTTATGTAGATTTGTGCGCCGCCAAGCAGTTTTGTTGCTGTTGGTGCAAAGCAAAGCGGTGTCTCACGACCTATATAATCACGGCGAATTATGTCAAGCTCTCTCAAAAACTCTTCGTCCTGCATAGCCTCTTTGAAAGCTATTGCCAATTCATCCAATGGTCTGCGAAGAACTTCTGCGACGTATTTTCCGCCATACATATCAAAGAATCCGTCAGTTGATACTGCGGTTTTTATAGAATCTCCCATGAAAAGCTCCTGCGAAAATGTTTTGTTACTATTGATAGAAACATTATCACAAATAAAAGCGTTTCTGTCAATAGTAACACAAATCTTGTCATAAAATACTGATTATGGGTTCTGAAAATCGATGTAGGGGCTTTAAAAAACGAAAAGCCTTTAAATTATGAACCGAACGGCACATAATCTTAAAGACTTCCTACAAGACTGGGCATCACCAATCGGTTGCTCAACCTTTGTATTAATTATGAATCACGATTTAGCAAAAAGCAAGCAAAATTTTTTAATTTTTTGCATTTTTTTTGTTTATATACTAGGTCGAATGTCGAGTTTTATAAACTTCGTTTCAAAAAGCAAAATACGCAGAAAGCAACTCCCAGCGGGAACCCAACTGAGCACGACAACGAATGTGCTCAATCCCGAAAAAAGGCTTCCGCGCTTCGCTTGTGCAGAATTTTTTTCGGGACTGGAACCCCGCTTCCGTTGCTTTCTGAGCTTCCAATCAAAACTCGATATTCGCCCTTCTAAATTCCAGAAAGAACTTTGAAAAAAGCTTCAAGTTTATCAAAATCCTTCTTTCCAGGACTTGTCTCAACTCCGCTCGCAACGTCAACAAGCTCAGGATGAAATCTGCTCACAACAGCCCCGATATTCTCAGGAGTGATACCACCAGCAAGCCAAAGCTTTGTCTTTTTTGAAACTTTATCTACCAAAAGCTCTGAAACCTGAACCCCTGTTCCACCTACAAGGTCTCCAGATTTTGCATCAATTAAAATTCTTGGCTCACCAAGCAAACGGAGAGAGTCGATTTTTCCTAAATCTTCCTCGGCAGAAACGTTCACGACGGCATAGTGAGGCAAACGTTCTGAATTCTTTTGCGCAAAGAAAGATTCTGCACAGCCATGCAATTGTATAAAATCAAGGACTCCAGACTCAACAAGAGATAGTGCCTGCTTTCCTTCCTCGGAGTCAACAGAAACCACGACACCGACAAGCTTTGGCGGATTCTTCATGCGACGAACTTCTGCGCTGATTTTTCGGACTTCATCCACACTCGCTCTGCGCGGGCTTTTTTCATAAAAGATAAATCCAAGAAAATCAGCCCCAAGCTCTGCGGCTTTTTTTGCATCAGCAAGGTTTGTAAGCCCGCAGATTTTTACAAAAGGCACATTTTTCTTGCAATCTCTTGCCTTTACAATTGATTCCGCATAATTCAGCCAGCCAGCAGCGTTTTTATCGCTTTCTGAAAATTTTCCGCCCGACAAAAAGGACGAAACAAGATTTTCTGCCGTAGAGGGATTTCTCGCAGCGGCCTCTCCGAGCAACATTCCAGTAAAGCCCATTGAACCAACAAAACGGGCTGCTTGAGGAGTTCGGATTCCGCTTTCGAAAATGACCCGCACAGAATCACCTGCGACAGCACGGATTTTTTTAAGCATCATGGCAGGAGTAAGTAAATCAATGCTAAAATCCTGCAAATCACGCGCATTCACTCCGCAGACAAAAAAGCGAGAATCCACATTTTTTGCAACCAGAGCGAATTTTTGCAAATCCTCTTCCAGCCTAAGCTCAATGAGTGCTGTAATTCCAAGCTCCGCACATTTTTTTGCCATTGAAAGCAAAGACTCTGCGTCTAAAATGCGGGCAATAAGAAGCACTGCATCAGCACCGCATTTATATGCGACTTCAATTTCCTCTTGGCAAAGCAAAAAATCCTTACGAAGGACAGCGACACGCCGCCCTGTCTTCTCCGCATACGAATCAACGGCGTCGCAAACTGCACGCAAGTCAGCGAGATTTCCCTTGAACCAATGCTGCTCAGTAAGAACAGAAATCGCTCCACAACCAGCCTCCGCATAAGAGATTGCCGTTGAAAAGGCGTCAAGAGACGGGGCTATATCCCCCTTGCTTGGAGAAGCTCGCTTAACCTCCAGAATAACGCCAGTCTGAGCCAAGAACGGCGAGACGGAACGACGACGCTGTTCAGGAACCTCAAATCCGAGCGAAAAGCCATGTTTTGCAATATCTTCTTTTCTGCGAGCGACAATCTCATCTAGAATATTCATGCAAACAAGCTCCTATGAGTTAGAAAAACGGCGGACTTCTTCAACTTTTGCAAGTGCCCTGCCATCATCAAGAGCAGCAAGAGCCGCAGCATAGCCTTCTTTCAATGTGCGGACTTTTCCGCCCAAATACAAGACGGCGGCTGTATTAAGACCTACAGCGGCACGAATTGTATTTCTTCCCTTACCGTTAAGAACTTCTATAGCAAGAGCGGCGTTGTCCTTGCCGCTTCCGCCCATAAGCTCGTCCTCATTTGCATTAGTAATGCCAAAATCAGCTGGATTTATGACATAGCGGTTCTCCCTGCCCTTCTCGTCAATCTGATAA
Source organism: uncultured Spirochaetaceae bacterium (assembly GCA_902803735.1). Lineage (GTDB taxonomy): Bacteria > Spirochaetota > Spirochaetia > Treponematales > Treponemataceae > Treponema_D. Next base: position 726 of record CADCRJ010000278.1, on the reverse strand, counting down.
ACATGAGTGTTAGCACAAGGAGAAATTTCATCATAGCCATCTTCAGAACAAACGACCATAACGCGCTTTGCTCCGAGAGCCTTTGCCGCATGAGCATAATCCTCAAGCAAATCAGTAGAATAAACGCCGAGAACCTCATATTCAGCACCAGCAGGATTCAAAAGAGGTCCAAGAATATTCATTATAGTCTTTATTCCAAGAGCCTTACGAACAGGAGCCGCAAAACGCATTGCAGAGTGATAAATAGGAGCCATGAGGAATCCGAATCCAGTCTGCTTAATAAGCTCAGCTGTTTTTTCTGGAGTCAAATCAATTTTTATTGACATTGCCTCAAAGAAATCAGCCGCACCACTTTTTGAGCTTACCGCACGGTTTCCATGCTTTGCCATCGGCTGTCCGCAAGCAGCGGCAACGAGAGCAGACATAGACGAAATATTGAAACTGCCCTTTCCGTCTCCTCCAGTTCCTACAATTTCTGCAAGACCTTCCCCAGAAAGAGGCAAAAGTCTCTTTTTTCTAAGCAAAGCTCTTGCACAACCTGTCATCTCTGCTGAAGAAGGTCCCTTTGCTGCCATAGCTACAAGAATCGCGGCCATTATACGCTCGTCCATAGTTCCATCCGTAAGATTCTCCATGAACATTGCGGCCTGTTCCTCTGAAAGGTTCTTTTTTACAATGAGCTGGTTAAGAAGCTCGGCATGAGGAAGATTATCCCGTCTGTAATTG